>JALEVQ010000127.1 GCA_022788205.1 Robinsoniella sp.
TAAAAAAAGATACCCATCGGTTACGAATAGGCATCTTTTTTTATGTTTGACGGGGCATTGTTTTCACCCCTTTTTATTGTCTTATTTTTTCACTTTCCTGATTTGCCATCAATGGTGAATCACAAAACTCGCATCTTCCTATACGTCCCTGTATCACCAGATTTTTTGCCCCACAATGTGGACATGTGACTTCTGCATATATGTTTTCTCTCATATGGTTTGGAGAAATTAATTCAACCATACTGTGTTCATAATCAATGCGAAGATCTTGTAGATACCCTTTCTCCAGCAGTCTCTGCATCGCCTTGACCGTATCAGCCCCCATCTCAATCGAAAGCTTTTTAAAAGAGACCGTTGCTTCTTGATAATCAGCCAGGCATCGGGCAATACGCTGAGCTCTTGCACGCAAAAAAGCATTTCGGATGATCCGCACTGCCGGGTACACAAACAGAAAAGTTACCAAAAATCCTGCTGCAATTTGCGTTACATCCCCTTCTTTTATGTAGTCGATATCGTTCGAGACAGAAACCAATGCTATCAATATGCAAAGTCCTGCTGCCAGCCAAAGTCCTTTTTTTACCTTCGCAGATTTCGCAGTCAAATATGGCGGCATGATAATTCCTCCGTTCTATCTTTGAAAAAAGCTATATTACTGGCGCATATCATAATTTCTGTATTCCGGATCATATCCATATTCTTCGTCATGATAAGATAACGTAATAATAGGATCCACTCCAGAAACCAATTTATAATTATAGGTAAACTCGTAATCGCCATCTTTCACTGTCACAGTACCTTCCTCAGCGATCTCTTCCTCTTCCTCGCCTATTGTGACGGAATCTGCTGTATACTCATGTTCCCAGTCGGATTCGGATGCCATCGCGGCAATTACTTCTTTGAGGTTGCTCAGATCTTCTTTTACGGTAAAGGTATTCCATTTCTCTACATATTCTGATCCCAGATACGTATTTTCAAATCCGTACTCTTCGTCTGTCCATGTCACATTCACAAAATGCTCTGTTGTAATCTCATAAGTTCCTTCAATGTGATCTGCCTCAAAATATTCCGTGGCCGGCTTATCAGCTGTAAAGATCTTTTTCTCCTCGTCTATAGTGATCTCATACTCGTCACCGTAGCTGTAACTCGTCATAAATGCACCGATCACAGAAGTTACATTGTTGGTATTTGGATCATACACATACGGATTTTCTTTTGGAGTATTTGCCTGTTCTGCCTCATCCTGTGCAAGCATCTGTTCCAGCAATGTCTCCCAGTCCATCTCTTCCTCTACAAATTCACGTCCCAATACGAAATAAGTATCATCCCCTATATCGCCGATCACTTCTCCATCTACCTCATCTATGGTCATGACAGAATCATCTTCCATAGTCACAATGATTTTCCCGTCCGTAAGCTCCCAGGTAAAATTCATGGTCTCATCTTCTTCTCCTTCACTCTCCTCTTCATCGAGAAAAGCGACAACAGATATTCCTGTCCCATCCTCGTCAAAGGTAAAGGTATAGCTTACGCCGAGAATCCCTGCCACATTCATCCGTATTCCGGCATCCCCTTCAATCACATAGTTTGCATACCACTCTCCCATATAGTCGGCACTGTCTTTAATCTCGGCATTTACATTCATCATACACACTATCGCCGAAGCCGATAACACCATTGCACTAACCATCATTTTCTTTTTCATATTTTTTACTCCTCTCTTTTACGTGATTTATAACGCATCAAGTGCTGCAGTAAGATAGTCAGATGTCACCGATTCATAAAAAAACGCATCAATTTGACGAAGCTGTTTCGCTTGTTTTACCTGATCAGCAAGTTCTGGGTCAGCATTTTCATCACACAAAAGTGCAATTTTACAGTCAGATATTTTTCGCTTGACATTTTTACATATCAACAATCTTTTTTCTAATGTGGTATCTTTCGTGCGTGTCACTTCCATCAATAAAAGTTCCGCATGTACAGATTCACATATTTTTTCTGTATCGGAGATTCGATCCTGTAAAACTCGTTCCACGCGAAAATTTCCAGTTTTTTTTAGTGCCAATATAACAGACTCAGCGAGCAACACATTTTGTATGCTGACAACAATATTTTTCACGACAGATCCTCCTTCCGCAATCGTCATTAGAGGCGACAAATCGGAGTACTCTCCTTTGCATATCCTATCTAATGTAATCATTGTATCGAAAAATCACGGGCATTGCATCAGCCATTTGGCTATTTCCGATAAACTTTTATCCGTTTGCTCAGGACTCTTTTCTGTCTAAAATCACAAGACCGCTCTCGCGTGCTTTTACAGCAAGCTCTGTGCGGTTATGGAAACCCGTTTTATCCAGCATACTCTGAATATGTGTTTTTACGCTGGACAACGACATAAACAGATGGTCCGCAATTTCCGAATTCGTATAACCCCCCGTCATTTCGCGCAAGACTTCCAGTTCACGTTTAGAAAAATCCATCCCGGACGCAAGTCCCAGCTCTACTTGCGGTATCGTCTCCGGATAGACAGACTCCCCCGCCATCGTTCTGTCCATCAATGTGATGATCGACGCTTCATTCATCTCCTTATACCAGAAACTTTCCACTCCAATTCGTTTTGCACGATCCATCCAGGAGCATTCTGGCATAGAAGTGACAATGATAATCTTAATGTGGGGATATTTTTGCTTGATACGCTCTGCTGCCTCCAGACCGCTCGCCCCTTTTTTGGTAATCACATCCATCAAAATCAAGTCAATATGCTGATTTAGGCAGTAAATATCAGCAGTCGCGGCATTATCAATGGAAACGGCAAGCTCATAATTCTCCGAAGAATTGATCAGCCATTCAAAAAGCTGACGAG
>JALEVQ010000030.1 GCA_022788205.1 Robinsoniella sp.
TCTTTCTATTCTTCTGCCTGTAATATGCCCATCCCAAAACCTGCCGATTTTCTGCTGCATATTCCTGCTTGTAACAGATAGTTCAATGCTGCACAATCTCCTTCCAACATAAAGTATCCCAGACTGCACTCAATCTTAGATTCGTAAAATTTTACAATCACTTTTTTTGTGTTCACCGGCACAATTGACACAGATCTTGCAATTTCTTCTGAAAATCCAGCTTCTTCCAACTGGTACCCCACAACTCTTTTGCTCTCTTTTTCAAAATCCGGATGTTCGCACGAATAGTAGAAATCATAGTCTTTTTCACGATCATGAGATCTGACACACAGTGGGCTTGCCATTTTTACTAAGATACTGTTGCTTCTCACTCTTTCTTCTTTCAGCTGTCTCACTGCTATGACCTGTAATACATTGCCACCAGCTATTGGCAGCTCTTTTTTTCTTTGTTCCATCAATGCCGCGAAAAAAATAAATGCCGTTTTCTTATCTGCTGTTGAAAAATAGATCTTTCCTCGTCTATCCCCTAATTCCACCATTTCTTCTTTATAGACTGGTCCCTGGAGATACACAGAGAACGTATACTCTTTCTTTTTTCCCACTGAATAATAGTCGTCATAATATTTTCCATTATTTGCCTCACTGAGAGCTGTCTTAAATAGATGAATAAAAATCCTTCTATAATCTTTAGGAAGCTTTGGATATTTTAGGCTAAACTCAATTAACAGTTTCATGATATCACCTTCTTTCTGATATTTTCTTTGGTAAATTCATCCTAGCACACTTATTTTCAAATGTCAATCCTATATTATTATGTATTGGAAGTTTTTAAAAAATAAAGAACCCAGATTTCTAAAAATCTAGGCTCTTTATAAAAATAGGAATTGACTTTTTAACTACATTCTTCCAATTTGTCTATATTGTCAAAACTTCCAACACTAAAAATATATTAAAATTCCGATATCAAGATATTTAGAAAACACCGCAGCCCCTCAAGGCTGCGGTGCCTGTCCATTCATTATGGATTAGAATTTGCCTTCTTTTGCAGCTTCTTCGATTGCTACTGCAACAGCTACTGTCATACCAACCATTGGGTTGTTTCCAGCACCGATCAGACCCATCATTTCTACGTGAGCCGGAACGGAAGAAGATCCTGCGAACTGTGCGTCAGAGTGCATACGTCCTAAAGTATCTGTCATACCGTAGGAAGCTGGACCTGCTGCCATGTTATCTGGATGCAGTGTACGTCCTGTGCCGCCGCCTGATGCTACAGAGAAGTATTTCTTTCCTTTTTCAACACATTCTTTCTTGTAAGTACCTGCAACTGGATGCTGGAATCTTGTTGGGTTTGTAGAGTTACCTGTGATAGAAACGTCTACGCCCTCTTTCCACATGATAGCAACACCTTCACGAACGTCGTTTGCACCATAGCAGTTAACCTTCGCACGAGGTCCCTCAGAGTAAGCTTTTCTGAAGACTTCTTTCAGCTCACCTGTGTAGTAGTCATACTCTGTCTCTACATATGTGAATCCGTTGATTCTTGCGATAACCTGTGCAGCGTCTTTTCCAAGACCGTTCAGGATAACACGCAGAGGTTTTTTACGAACTTTGTTTGCCTTCTCAGCGATACCGATTGCACCTTCAGCAGCTGCGAAAGACTCATGTCCTGCTAAGAAGCAGAAGCAATCTGTCTCCTCTTCCAGAAGCATCTTTCCTAAGTTACCATGTCCTAAACCAACTTTACGCTGATCAGCAACAGAACCTGGGATACAGAATGCCTGAAGACCTTCACCGATTGCTGCAGCAGCGTCAGCAGCTCTCTTGCATCCTTTTTTGATTGCGATTGCAGCACCTACAGTGTAAGCCCAGCAAGCGTTCTCAAAACAGATTGGCTGGATTCCTTTTACCTGATTGTAAACATCCAGACCAGCATCTTTTGTGATTTTCTCTGCTTCTTCGATGGAAGCAATACCATAGCTATTTAAAACCTGGTTGATCTTGTCAATTCTTCTTTCATATGATTCAAATAAAGCCATTTCTCTGACCTCCTTCGATTATTCCTGTCTTGGGTCAATGATCTTAACCGCGTCTGCGACACGTCCATACTGTCCCTGAGCTTTTTCCCATGCTGTTGTAGGATCGTCACCTTTTTTGATAAAGTCTGTCATCTTACCAAGGTTTACAAATTTGTAACCGATAATCTGATCTTCTGCGTCTAATGCGATACCTGTCACATAACCTTCTGCCATCTCCAGGTAACGAGGACCTTTCTTCAATGTACCGTACATTGTACCAACCTGGCTTCTCAGTCCTTTTCCAAGGTCTTCCAGACCTGCACCGATTGGAAGTCCTTCCTCTGAGAAAGCACTCTGTGTTCTACCGTAAACGATCTGTAAGAACAGCTCTCTCATTGCAGTATTGATCGCATCACATACTAAGTCTGTGTTTAAAGCTTCCAGAACGGTTCTTCCTGGCAGGATCTCAGCTGCCATTGCTGCTGAATGAGTCATACCTGAACATCCGATGGTCTCTACCAGAGCTTCCTGGATGATACCCTCTTTTACGTTCAGTGTCAGCTTGCAGGCACCCTGCTGTGGTGCACACCAGCCGATACCGTGTGTCAGACCAGAGATATCCTTAATTTCTTTTGCTTTTACCCATTTTGCTTCTTCTGGGATTGGAGCTGCGCCATGATTAACGCCCTGTGCTACAGAACACATTGTTTCTACTTCATGTGAATAAATCATTTTAAGACTCCTTTCAAAATTGATTTCTTTTTGATTTATGTAGGCATGACAAATATTTAACTATTATCATTCGCCATACTTATTTATATTTTCTCATAAATCGCTAAAATAGTCTAGTATTTTTTTCAAAAAGATCGTCTCTTTCTCTTTACTTTTCCTTTTTTCATGGTATGCTGTCTATGATGATTCTAATTTAAATGACACTTTTCTCACATGCGCCTGAACCATTGTTCCGATGAGGAATTCTGTCAAATTCTGATAGAGAGGTATTTGAAATGGATACGAAAAAGAAAAGCGATCTGCTCCGACATCACCTGTCTGTGTACTGGAAATTATTCACAGTCACTTTTACGCTCAGCACCTGCACCTTCGGCGGCGGATTTGTCATTGTCGGCATGATGAAGCAAAAATTTGTGGAGGAACTCGGCTGGCTCTCCGAGGAAGAGATGCTTGACATGACGGCGATTGCACAGTCAGCGCCTGGCGCTCTTGGCGTCAACATTGCTGTCATTGTGGGATATCGCCTGAAAAAGCTCAAGGGAGCTTTCGTCTGCGCACTGGGAGCGATCTTACCTCCACTTCTGATCATCTCCCTGATCAGCGTTTTTTATCAGCAATTTAAGGGCAATCGCTTCATCTCCATCGCACTCCAGGTGATGAGAGCTGGTGTTGCTGCTGTCATTCTGGATGTCGTTTTATCACTTGCCCAGACTGTCGTCCACACCAAAAACGGATTTTGGATTGCTTTGATGGTTTTCACTTTTCTCGGCACAGTTGTCTTCCATATTCCCGCAATTGTTCTGATTTTTATCTGCGGTACGGCAGGATTCTTCAGCACCTGTTTTTCAGACAAAGACACAAAGGAGAAACCTCTATGATTTATCTTCAAATGTTTTTTGCTTTTTTTGAGATTGGAATTCTCAGCTTTGGCGGCGGCTATGCCGCTGTGCCTCTGATCCAGAGCCAGATTGTCGAAAAGTTCCACTGGCTTGACATAAGCCAGTTTGCTGACCTGATCACGATCGCAGAGGCGACGCCCGGACCTCTCATGATCAACAGTGCGACCTTTGTCGGTCAGCAGCTTGCCGGTTTTCCGGGCGCCATCATCTGCACCTTAGGCTGTGTCTTTCCTGCCTTTGTCATCGTACTCCTCTTATCTTTTCTTTATATGAGGTATCGCAGCCTAAAACCAATGCAAGGGATTTTGACTGGTCTTCGCCCGGCTGTCGTGGCGATGATCGCATCCGCCGCCCTCTCACTCTTTGTGCTTGCGCTGTTTGGCAGTTCCCCCTCAGAAATCTGTCTGGAAAATTTTCGCCCGATCGAAGCTGCCTTATTTTGTCTCTCGCTTTTTTTGCTGCGGAAAAAGAAAGCGAATGCGGTCTTTGTTATCTTCGGCTCCGGAATCGCAGGAACACTTTTCTATCTATTATTTTCTGCCCAATAGGTTCCTCTCTCTGACAGTGTGGCAAAAGCTTGCCTGAGAAAAATTTTACCACAGGTTTTCCGGATACAGTCCCTGGTCTTTCAATCCCTGGATCGCTTTGACTACCGATGGTTTGTCTTCTTTGTAGGTCACTCCGTACCACTTATCATTTGATTTTAACACCTCGACACTTGCCTTTCCCTCCGAAATCAGTTCATCAACCACGGATGGCAGAAAATACTCGCATTTCAGAGGATTCTTAGGCAGATTTTCCTCTAAGAACTTTGGAAATCTTTCTTTGAGTTCCCCCAACATACTTTCTGTAAATCCCCAGAAATTCATAGAGACTGTGCTGCCCTGAGGAATGACATGCCATGTCTCTCCCTCATCCTCTGTATACTGCGTCTTGCCTTCATGTTTTGCAATATGCGTCCTCTCATGAATCTCAACAAGATGATGATTTTCATCCATCACACAGACACCTCGCGCCACATGACCGTTTTCTGTCAACGTATTTTCCACGACATAGCCAACCATCGCATAGCGATATTTGTCATCGTCTTCATGACTGGAAAGGTAATCATAAATCATCTGATATGCTTCTCTCCCGTAATAGTCATCTGCATTGATCACCGCAAACGGTCCGTCGAGACAATCGATACAGCTTAAAATAGCATGACCGGTTCCAAATGGTTTTACTCTCCCCTCAGGAACCTCATAGCCCTGCGGCAGATTGTGTAAATCCTGAAATACATATTCTACTTCGATCTGTTTTTCCATCCGATCCCCGATGCTTGCCTTAAAATCTGCCTCATTTTCTTTTTTGATGATAAAAATCACTTTCTTAAATCCGGCACGGATTGCGTCATAAATGGAAAAATCCATGATGATATGCCCCTGTCTGTCGATCGGATCAATCTGCTTTAATCCGCCGTAGCGGCTCCCCATTCCTGCTGCCATGATTACTAACACTGGTTTTTTCATATCTTTCCTCCATATGTTCTTCATTTTTTATATCATACTTCGATTATAATGGATTTGTGAAGCGATTGCAAAAAAAGTTTTTCTCTCTTCGTATATAAGAATATCGCGATTCTCTTTTCTTCTCATTCTTGATCATCATTTGTGTTATTTGTATATTTTTTATATTCTTTTTCATTTATTTTTACATATTTTCTCTTTTTATCTTTGTAAGTATCTATGACTTTCATTGCATTTTTCACAAATATGATGTACAATGTATAAAATAAACCGTTATTTCATTCTCTGCAAACCGTTTGATTTGAGGCGATTTTCACTGCCATATACCGCATCGCTTCAAAAATTGTTCTCTTCTGATACGGCATATCTTCGCAGAGTATCGGAAAACTATATCAGTACAAAAAGAGGGGGGATTAAATTGCCATATCAAGGTGACGCATCAACAAAATCGATCAAAATCGGGGCTCTCTATTCCATTCACTACTGTGAGTGCCTCAAAAACTTTTCGTTTCATGACGCAGGTCATGACTGTTGTGGCTTTCTCTATGTAGAGAAAGGAGAGATCGAGATCATCTCTGAAAAAAGTCATCCGTTTCTCAGAGAAGGTGAAATCCTTTTTCACAAACCGGCCAGGCTTCTCAACTTAAAGGCCGTCAGTGATATCATGCCACATTTGGTCATCATCACTTTTGACTGTTGTTCTCCGGAAATGGATGATTTCCGAGACCATATTTTCCGTATCACTGAGCGTGAGCGCACTTTGATGAACAATATCATTTTTGAGACGCGCAAAGCTTTTTCCTCTCCGCCTGATGATCCCTGCATCTCAGACAGACATGTGGATGAAAATGATTCAGAGGATGTGGTACAGGTGATTCGCAGGAATCTGGAGATGCTGCTCTTGCAAATTTCTTTTCAGCTCCATGCCGCGCCCTCATCCACGCTGCTCTGCTCGCTCAGGCAGGCTGACAATGATATTCTTTACGCTCATGTTCTAAAATACCTTGAGGCAAATTTAAACCAAAAATTAACTGTTGACCAGATCTGTCATGAGACTTTAATCGGTCGCTCACAGCTTCAAAAACTGTTTCACGAAAGGAATCACTGCGGTGTCATGGATTATTTCTCGCGTATGAAAATCAATGCCGCCAAAGAACTCATCAGTGAAAATCGCTTAAATTTTACACAGATCTCCAATTATCTTGGGTATGCTTCTATTCATTACTTTTCGAGGCAGTTTAAAAAGACAACTGGTATGACTCCTTCTGAATATTCCTCTTCTGTTAAATTGCTTGGCAACAATCCCCACGATACTTTTATTCCTTCATAAACACGATATCAATCAACACCGATATCAGCCACTGTAAAAGATCGAACTCTTCTTCTTTTATCTGAAGTTTCATCGATCTCTCATTGTGGTTTCTTTTAGAGAATGAAATAGACTTCCAGATTCTTTCCGAAAAACAGTTTCCTGTCTTATCGCAAAAATCCGGAAGTCTATTTTCCGTGCTCTATAAGATAATCTTTCTCGGACACGCCTCAGCACATGCACCGCAGTTTGTACACTTATCATAATCGATGTGAGCGACATTGTTTTCCACCGTCACTGCTTTCGATGGACAAGTTTTCTCACATTTCTTACATGCGATACATCCCACTTCACACGCCTGCATAACCTGTTTGCCCTTTGCCTTGGAAGAACACTGAACCAAATGCATTGCCTCATATGGAACCAGCTCAATCAGATGTTTCGGGCAGACAGCGACACATTTGCCGCATGCCTTACATTTTTCGCGGTCAACCACTGCTTTTCCGTCCACGACATGGATAGCGTCAAACATACAGGCACGCACACAACTGCCGTAGCCCAGGCAGCCATCCTTACATGTCTTTGGACCGCCTCCTGGAATAAATGGCATCGTCTCACAGTCTCTGGTGCCATAGTAGTCATATTCCGTGGTCGTCTTGTCACACGTTCCGGCACATTTTACAAAAGCAACCATGTGTTTTGCCTCTCCGGCTTCCTGTCCCATAATCTTTCCGACTTTTGCAGCCACGGCTGCACCTCCGACTGGACATCCATCGATCGGTGCTTCTCCTTTTGCGATTGCCTCTGCAAGAGCATTACATCCAGCATATCCACATCCGCCACAGTTGTTGCCAGGGAGCACCTCCCTGACTGCCTCGGCCTTCTCATCTACTTCCACCTGAAATTTTTTTCCAAAAAATCCGAGGAACAATCCCAGGATAAGTCCTGTTCCGCCGACGATCGCCGTCGCCAAAAGAATTCCTGATACACTCATCTTTGTCCCTCCTTACTTTAATCCAGAAAATCCGAAAAATGCGATTGCCATCAGGCATGCCGTCAAAAGTACGATCGGGGAACCCTGAAAAGCTGCCGGGACATCATTATGTTCTGTCTTCTCGCGTATTCCTGCCATCAGGACAATCGAGATCGTAAATCCAACTGCCGTTGCAAATCCATTCACAACACCTTCTAATAAATTATAAGATTTCTGGACATTCGTCAAAGCTACACCGAGCACTGCACAGTTTGTTGTGATCAGTGGCAGATACACACCCAGAGCGTTGTAAAGTCCAGGACTTGATTTTTTCAGGAACATCTCCACAAGCTGAACAAGTGCTGCAATCACCAGAATGAATACAATCGTCTGGAGATATGTCACATTCAAAGGCTCTAACAGACATTTGTAAATCACTCCTGTGATAAATGAAGAAATCGTGATGACAAAGATGACGGCTCCTCCCATTCCTGCTGCTGTCTCAACTTTTTTCGAGACACCTACAAAGGCACAGATTCCTAAGAACTGGCTGAGCACGACGTTGTTGATCAGCGCTGCACCGATACCAATCAATAAAAGCTCTTTCATGATGCTGTTTCCTCCTCCCTTTTTCTCACTTTTCTATGTACGTCTCTTCTCATCTTTCACTCCTTCTTTCCGCTCATGCTGCAAGAGGAACAAGATGCACAAGATCCTGTACATCCGGATCCGATCTTCGTCTCTTTTCCTTTCTGCTGCGCTCTCATCTTTACTTTATTCTGGATTGCAGTCAGCATCGATAACACCAGAAATGCTCCCGGTGCAAGGATAAAGATTGTGACCGGCTCATAGAAGGACGGCATCACCTGCGCGCCAAAGATTGTGCCGGATCCAATCAACTCTCGGACAATACCGATTGCCGTCAGACCGATTGTAAATCCAAGTCCCATTCCAATTCCATCAAACAGGGATGCGACCGGCGGATTTTTGGAGGCATACGCTTCCGCTCTTCCTAAAATAATACAGTTTACCACGATCAGCGGAATATAGATGCCCAGACTCTCATACAGAAACGGGATGTAACCCTGCAGTAAAAACTGCACAATGGTAACGAAAGACGCCACAATCACGATAAAAGCCGGCATACGCACGCCGTCCGGAATCACTTTTCTGAGCAGCGAAATCATCAGGTTTGACATTGCCAGAATCACGGTTGTGGTCAGTCCCATTCCAAGTCCATTGATTGCAGATGTGGTAACGGCAAGCGTCGGGCACATTCCAAGCATCAGAACAAAGGTTGGATTTTCTTTGATGATTCCGTTGTAAAGGCGTTCCATCGATTTATTCATTTAAAATGCCCCCTTCACTCAAAGTTCTAAAAAAGCTAAGTCCCACATTCACACCGTCTGTGACAGCATTTGTGGTGACGGTTGCGCCGCTGAGCGCATCGATCTCATTTTCCTGCGTGGCGCCTGATTTTGTATAGACAAAAGTATCCACATTTTTTCCAGCGAACTGACTCTTGAATTCCTCTGTCGTCGCTCTCATTCCAAGACCTGCCGTCTCACTGATAGAAAGAATCGAGATACCGTTGACGGTCCCATCATTCTGAACCCCCATGGTAAACTGGATATCTCCACCGTATCCCTCTTTGGAAGTGATCTGCATGACAACGCCGATCGTATTTCCCTCCTCATCGAGCGCTTTGAGTGCCTCATCGATCTGTGCCTTTCCTTCCATTCCCACATTCGTCAGGGAAGTCTGTGCCATCGTCTCAATCTCCTCGATTTGCTCAAAGGAAGCCGCATCGGAAAATACATTCTGACACGCCTCAACTTTTTGCTCTTCTTCCTGTTTTCTGATCGGCTCTTTTGTGACTTCATAGACCATTCCCAGAAGCAGTCCGGAGACTAAAGTGATCGCCATCAAAATCAGGGTATCTTTTATAATTTTATTCAAAACTTTTCGCCTCCCTTTCCAAATGGTTTCGGAATTGTGACTCTCTCAATCAGAGGTACCAGCAGGTTGGAGAAGATAATCGCGTAGGAGACACCTTCCGCCGAGCTTCCAAAAATACGGAATACGCCTGTCATGATTCCCAGAATACAGCCATATACCAGCTGTCCTCTCTTTGTGATCGGTGAAGTTACATAATCGGTCGCCATAAAAAATGCACCGAGCATCAAACCACCGCCGCAAAGCTGTGCTGCGAGATAAGATAAGTCAAAGCCATGACCGCCGAATAAAAGGGCAAAAATCGCAAATGTCACAATATACGTTCCCGGAATCCTCAGATCAATCACTCGGTTCCACAGCAGAAATGCTGCTCCGATCAGGATGGCAAGCGCTGAGGTCTCACCGATGGTTCCGCCTGTCGTTCCGAGGAACATTTTGAGAACATCCACAGACTCCCCGTTCTTTAACAGTGCGAGCGGCGTTGCTCCCGTGATACCGTCATAAGTAAAGGAAGTCATTCTCCCTGTGAATGAAATCAACAGAAAACATCTCGCTGCCAGAGCCGGGTTCATAAAGTTTTGTCCCAGACCTCCAAAAAGCTGTTTTACGACTAAAATTGCAAAGATTCCGCCGATTACAGGTATCCACCACGGCACAGAGGCAGGAAGATTCAGTGCAAGAAGAAGACCTGTCACAGCTGCGCTGTAGTCAAAAATCGTAATCTTTTTGTGCATCAAATATTCATATATGTACTCTGTCAGTACACACGTCGCCACCGATATCACTATGATGCCAAGTGCACGCACTCCAAAATTGATCACGCCAAAAATGGAGGCAGGAAGCAGTGCGATCAGCACCATCCCCATGATCTTGCCTGTCGTGTGATTTGCACGCACATGAGGATTAGATGAGACATGAAATAACTCGCTCATATGTTTTTCTCCCTTCTATTTCTTTTTGCGTTTGCCGAGTATGATTTTTCGCATGGATTTAATCGACTGTGTCAGATGGCGTTTCGCCGGACAGATAAAACTGCAGCATCCACATTCACAGCACTCCATACCATTGTATTTGACAAACATCTCTTCATCGTGGCGCTCTGCAAAATCGGCAAGTCTCGCCGGCAGAACACGCCCTGGGCAAACTTCCACACATTTGCCGCAGTTGATGCAGGCGCTTGGCTCATACTCTGCCACTTCATCTTTCGTCAGACAAAGCAGCGCTGAGGATGTCTTCGTTGTCGGCACATCAAGATTATAGAGGGCAAATCCCATCATCGGTCCTCCAGAGACCACTTTTGCCGGATTCTCCTTAAATCCTCCAGCTTCATCGATCAGGTCGTGATAATTCGATCCGGTACAGACGCAAAAATTCTGAGGCTGTGCAATGGCATTTCCTGTCACTGTGACAATCCGGTGCATCACCGGGCGTCCTTCATATACTGCACGGTAGATAGAGAAGACCGTCTCGCAGTTATCTACAATACACCTTGCATCGGCAGGAAGCATAGAAGAGTTGATCGCCCTCCCTGTCGTCGCATAGATCAGCTGTCTCTCTGCGCCCTGCGGATATTTCGTCTTTAACTGCATGACTTCAATATTATCCTGCTCTTTTACCTGTTTGCGCAGAGCTTCCGCCGCATCTTTTTTGTTGTCCTCCACGGCGATGATGCCCTTTGCCTGAGGAAAAATTTTCAAGATCACTCTCATGCCCGCAACCACTTTGTCTGGATCTTCCATCATTCTGCGGTAATCGGAAGTCAGATACGGCTCACATTCCGCACAGTTTGCAATAATGTAGTCGATCTTCTCCGGTTCCTTCGGGGAAAGTTTCACATGGGTCGGGAATCCCGCACCTCCCATGCCGACAATCCCTGCCTCTTTGATGATCTGCACAATCTCCGGACCTGTCAGCTCCTCAAGCGGCTTATGCTTCGGAAAATCGACAGATTCATATTTTCCGTCATTCTCCACAATAATCGCATTGCACATCGTTCCTGTCACCGTCAGTCTCGGTTCAATCCCCTTGACAGTCCCTGATACGGATGCATGAACAGGAGACGACACAAATCCTCCTGCCTCTGCAATCTTCTGCCCCACTAAGACACGGTCGCCTTTTTCCACGATTGGAACTGCCGGCGCACCGATGTGCTGTGACAGCAGATAGGCAAGATCTCCCTTTGGCAGTACAGTACGAATCGGCTTGTCTTTTGACAGTTCTTTTCCATCATATGGATGAATCCCACCTCTAAAAGTGAATCGTTCCATTTTTGCTATACCTTCTTTCTCTTGTACTTTGTAATCCTTTGGCTCTCTGTTTTCCCTTTTTACATATCCACAAAAATCAGTTATAATAGATAGGTCCCAGGAAAATTTTCCATCTTTTTACAGAAAGGAATTTTAATATGAAACTTAGAAAACAACTACTCTCTCTCCACCTTCCTCCTTCTTTTCAAGAATTGCCAAGACTTGACGATTCTTTTCTTTTTGATATAGAGACAACAGGACTGTCGCCGAAGCGTTCCTTCATTTATCTGATCGGTGTTCTTTTCTTCCGCGAAAATGCCTGGCATTGTTGGCAATGGATGGCTCAGGATGAATCAGAAGAACTTTCCCTTCTGGAAGAGTTCTTCTCTTTTTCCAGCACCTTCCATACTGTGATCCACTTTAACGGAAGACACTTTGATCTCCCATTTGTTCTGGAACGTTGCCGTCACCACCAGATTCTCTGTCCACTTGCCGGCTTTTCCGAGTTTGACCTCTATCAGAACATCCGACCGCTGAAAAATTTATTAAAGCTTGAAAAACTGAATCAAAAATCCTTAGAAGACTTTTTGGGGGTTCAACGTCTAGACCCTTACGACGGGAAAGAATTGATCTCACTTTACCGCACCTTTCAAAAACAACCTTGTGATTCCCTCGAAAATGCTCTTTTGCTGCACAATCTCGAAGATCTGACAGGGATGGTTTCTCTCTTTTCCTTACTCTCCTACCATGCCCTGAAATCTGGAGATTTCTGCCTCGAAAAGATAGAACCTGTCATGGAGCCCGAAAAATTCCAGCTGAAGATTTCCCTTCTTCTCACACATGCTGTTCCTGTTCCCGTCTCTTTTCAAAATTCATATGGATACTGCTCAGTGAAAGAGCAAACCTGCCGTTTTCTTGTCACTGGAATCAAGGGATCTCTGAAACATTTCTTCCCCGATTGCAAGAACTATGACTACCTGCTTTTGGAAGAGCGCGTCATCCACAAAAGCCTGTCATCGTATGTAGAGCGCAGCCACCGCCGACCGGCAAAACCGGAAGAATGTTATGTATCCAAGACAGGTCTTTTTCTCCCCCAAATACACGCAGAACACCAGCCATGTTTTCAAGAAACTTATCGCTCTTCTGCACTGTTTTTTGAATACAATGATGAACTGTTGTCGGATACCGATTGGGTTCTGCCGTATATCCAATCACTCTTTCTGTGATTTTGAAGCGTTTTTCTGCATAGCGACTTCTGCTGCCCCGCAGACGCATGACTCACTGCCTATGCCGACATTATATCATGTTTTGTCATAATTGAACAGGATGAATGAGCAATTTGTAATAGTTGTTTATTTAACAATCCTTTCTGCTCTCTATTATCTGTCTGTTTTGTCGCTGCCATACCATATCCGTCCATATGGAAGGCACATAAAAAGAGTGAGATTCTAATCATCTCACCCTTTTTATAGCGCTCACCGATTAGCAAAAAACTTTATTCTGCCTCTGCCGGTGCAGCAACCTTTGTCTCTAATGCTTTTACGCTCAAGCTGATCTTTTTATCTGTCTCATTGAAATCTACTACCTTTGCAGTGATCTCCTGACCGATTTTCAGAACATCGGATGGCTTCTCTACATGCTCGCTGGAAATCTGGGATACATGAAGCAGTGCATCCACACCTGGCTCTAACTCAACGAAAGCGCCGAAGTCTGTCATTCTTGCAACTTTTCCTTCTACCACATTTCCTACTGCATATTTCTCAGCTGCATTCAGCCATGGATTCTGATCCTCGAATTTCAGGCTCAGGGCGATCTTGTCTCCGCTGATATCTTTGATCAGTACGGACAGTTTCTCGCCAACTTTGAAGACTTTCTTTGGATTCTCAACGCGTCCCCAGGACATCTCGGAGATATGCAGCAGTCCGTCTGCTCCGCCTAAATCGATGAATGCACCGAAATCAGTAACATTCTTGATCACACCTTCTACCACATCACCGACATGGATTCTCTCAAACAGCTCTTTCTGCATCTCTGCTTTCTTTGCAACCAGTAACTGTTTGCGATCGCCGATGATTCTTCTTCTCTTTGGATTGAACTCGCTGATCACAAACTCGATTTCCTGACCAGCATATTTTCCAAGATTCTTCTCATAAGTGTCGGATACAAGGCTTGCCGGGATGAATACTCTGGATTCATCGACAACAACGCTCAGTCCACCATCCAGTACCTGGCTGACAGTTGCCTTCAGTACTTCGTGGTTGTTGTATGCATCTTCCAATTTTTTGCTTCCTTTTTCTGCTGCGAGACGTTTGTATGACAGGGATACCTGTCCTTCTCCATCGTTCACTTTCAGCACTTTTGCTTCCATCTTATCATTCACTTTTACAAGGTCGGAAAGTTTAACATTTGAATCGTTTGTATATTCACTTTTTGTGATGATACCGTCTGCTTTGTAGCCTATATTCAAGATAATTTCATCATCTTTTACATCGATAACTGTACCTTCTACAACCTCTCCATTATGAATTGTTTTTAATGATCCCTCAAGCATTTGTTCAAAGCTTAAATCTGACATTTCTTTTGAACCTCCTCAATTATATTATTTGGGGTGGAAGCCCCTGCGGTAATACCTACGCAACCCATGGACGGCAAAGATGTAGCATCCAAATCATCGAGTGTCTGTATATAGTAAGTATTTTCACATTCCTTTTTACATATTTCAAATAACTTCTGCGTGTTGGAACTCTGTTTCCCGCCGATCACGATCATGCAGTCGGCTGCCGCAGAAATCTGCTTTGCCTCGGTCTGTCTCTCCTCTGTGGCACTACAGATCGTATTTAAAACAATTATATCATAACGCTTTTTCGAAATAATTTCAACAAGTTTATTAAATTTATTGTAATTAAATGTCGTCTGGCTGACAATACACACAGGATTTTTGTTCAGATTTTCATATTTTTCTGCTTCCTCTTCTGTCTCGATAATCGTCACAGGAGTCACAGACCATCCCTTGATCCCCTGTACTTCCGGGTGATTTGGGTTTCCGATGATGACAATTTCGCAGCCTTTCTGACTTTCCCGCTCTACAATCTTATGAATTTTCTTCACATAAGGGCATGTCGCGTCGACAAGATGCAGATGTTTTCTTGAGATCAAATCATAGATTTCCCTCTCAACCCCGTGGGACCGGATCACGACCGTTCCCTCTGTCAAAGTTTCCAGCTCTTCTCTCGTCTGGAGAACATGCACTCCTTTTTTCTGCAGATCATCCACCACACTTTCATTGTGGATAATCGGACCATACGTGTAAATCGGATGGCAGCCATTCTTCACCTGTTCATACACTTTTTCCACAGCACGGCGAACACCAAAACAAAAGCCCGCCGTCTTTGCCACAACTACTTTCATTTTTACCTCCCAGGCTTTCTCTGTCTCTAAACCCGATCGCTGTCAGACTCTCTCTAACAGTATTCCCTGTAAAGAGCTAAAATTTTCTGAACCACCTGATCAATCGTCATCTCAGAAGAATCGATCAATACCGCATCCTCAGCCTGCACAAGCGGTGCTGTCTTGCGGTGCATATCGCGGTAATCTCTCTCCTCAATGTCATTTTTAATTTCTTCAAGATCACATGGAATCCCCTTTTCTGTCAGTTCCCGGTACCTGCGCTGTGCCCTCGTCTGAGCGCTCGCTGTCAGATAAATCTTAAGTGGTGCATCCGGCAGAACATGGCTCCCGATGTCTCTTCCATCCATCAGGACATTCTCTTTTTTGGCGATCTGTCTTTGCAGATCAAGAAGTTTTTGACGCACCGTTGGATTTGCCGAGGAGACAGATGCCATGTTTCCCACTTCCTCTGTCCTGAGATAGGATGTCACATTCTCTCCGTTCAGAAAGACCTGCTGCTCCTGGTTTTCATAGCGGATCTCAATCTCAATCTGATTGCATGCCTGTGTCACCTGTTCTTCCATGTCCGGCGAAACATGGTGTCTCAAAAAATAAAGTGCAATTGCACGGTACATTGCTCCCGTATCTACATAGATAAAAGAAATTTCCCTGGCCACTTTCCTGGCGATTGTACTCTTTCCAGCTCCCGCAGGTCCGTCGATTGCAATGTTAAACCCCATAAAGCTGCCTCCTATTCCGGCGGGTTTTTCAAAGAATCCTCTTCTGCCCGAATCACTCGGAAAGATTCGCTGCTGCAGCATATGCGGTCGACCATGCAATCTGGAGGTTGAACCCTCCTGTCACCGCATCGAGATCCAACACTTCTCCGATGAAATACAGTCCATGGACCAATTTCGATTCCATCGTCGATGGGTTGATCTCCTTCACCTGAATACCGCCTTTTGTAATAATAGCTTCATTATAATCTCTAAGACCCGTCAAGGTCAACTCCAAATGTTTTATTTTGTGCAAAAAATTCTGTCTTTCCTCTCTTGAGATCTCATTTACACGTTTTTCAGGTAAAATTTCTGATAATTCAACCATCACCGGGATCAATTTCGCCGGGAACAGGCTGCCGAGCACATTTTTAAACTGTCTGTTCTGAGCTTCCTCAAACTCCCGCACCAGCCGCTTATCCAGCTGTTCCTCGCTCAGTGCAGGTTTCAAGTCAATCTCCATCTTTAGTTCTTTCTGGCGCAATTTTTTTCCGATTCTCCCGCTGGCACTCAGGATGACTGGTCCTGTCACTCCAAAGTGAGTGAACATCATCTCCCCGAAATCCTCGTACAGCTTTTTCTTTCCATCAAAAATTCGGATGGAAACATTTTTCAGTGAAAGTCCCTGAAGCTCTTTTACCCACTTTTCGCTGGCATTAAACGGGACAAGAGAAGGCATCAGCTCTGTCACTTTGTGACCACATGCCTTTGCAAACTCATATCCATCTCCCGTAGATCCCGTCGATGGATAAGAAAGTCCTCCTGTCGCAACGATCACCTTGTCCCCAAAGATCTTCTTTCCATCATCCAGACAGATGCCGATACACTGATCCTCCTTGAGCAAAAGATTTTTGACTTTCGTGTTCAGATGGACTTTTACGCCACTCTGGCGCATTTTTTTGTCCAACACCTGAATGACGTCCGAAGAATGGTCGCTGCACGGAAACACGCGATTTCCGCGTTCCGTTTTTGTGTGCAGACCTGCATCCTCAAAAAACTGTATGGTATCCTGGTTGGTGAATCCATAAAATGCGCTGTATAAAAACTTCGCATTCGTACATACGCTGTCAAACAGCTCCTCCATATCGCAGGCATTCGTCAGGTTGCATCTCCCTTTTCCTGTGATAAAAAGCTTTTTCCCAAGCTTCTCATTCTTTTCAAACAGTTCCACCTCATGTCCCTGCTGCGCTGCGATTATAGCCGCAAACATTCCTGATGCGCCGCCTCCTGCTATGATTACTTTTGCCATCACATTTTCCCGCCTTATTTACTTCATTTAGAAAAGGCTGCCCGCCTCTTCTTTTGTCTTCTCTGACAAAATAATCAGCGCAGCAGCCTGCACATTATCTCACTTCAGCTATGCTGTTATGAGGTTCTCTTACCAAACGGACATGACGCCTGGCGGCGTCATCACTAATCATAAAAGCCCACCGGATTGCTCCGTGCAGCCAGGTGCGCAAGCGCCCCGTCTGCCGTCCACTGAGACTGGGCTTTTATAGTAAAATCTTTATACTGGATATGCCTTATTTTTCGAATCTGCAACGGCAGGATCTACCTTCGTCTCCTGTGCCTGTCTGTATTTGAAGAAATCGATAGCAACCTGCGGGAACAGAGCGTAGGTCAATACATCTTCATCCTGCTCTTTCCACTGAGCCATCTCAGCTTCCAGTTTATCCAGCTCGTTGTCGATCAGATCGGCTGGACGGCATGTGATCGGTTTGACATCTCCGATACACTTCTTCTGAACTTCCGGATTGAATGGTTTTACGGTTGCACCGTATTTTCCAGACAGAACATCCTTTGTCTCTTTTGTCACCATCTTGTAGCGCTCGCCCATCAGGACGTTGAACACTGCCTGTGTTCCCACGATCTGTGAGGATGGTGTTACCAGTGGTGGCTCTCCGAGGTCTTTTCTTACTCTCGGAACTTCTTCCAGAACATCGTAGAACTTGTCTTCTGCTCCCTGCTCTTTTAACTGGGATGTCAGGTTAGAAAGCATACCGCCTGGTACCTGATACAGCAGCGTCTTGATATTAACACCTAAGTTCTTCGGATTCAGCAGACCGCTGTCCAGAGCTTCGTCGCGGATTGGACGGAAGTAGTCCGCAATCTCAGCCAGCAGCTTCTGATCATATCCTGTGTCGTACGGTGTATCCTTGAACGTCTCAACCATAACCTCTGTCGCTGGCTGGGAAGTTCCCAGTGCGAATGGAGACATTGCTGTATCGATCACATCGACACCTGCTTCCACTGCCTTTAAGTAAGTCATAGAAGCGACACCGGATGTGTAATGTGTGTGCAGCTGAATCGGAATCTTAACTGCCTTTTTCAGAGCAGTTACCAGCTCTGTTGCCTTGTATGGAAGCAGCAGACCTGCCATATCTTTGATACAGATCGAGCTTGCACCCATCTCTTCGATCTGTTTTGCGATCTTTGTCCAATACTCCAGTGTATACGCATCTCCTAAAGTGTAGGAAAGTGCTACCTGTGCATGTGCTTTTTCTTTGTTTGCTGCATTAACGGCTGTCTGTAAGTTTCTCAAGTCGTTTAAGCAGTCGAAAATACGAATGATATCAATTCCGTTTGCCACAGATTTCTGTACGAAATACTCTACCACATCATCTGCGTATGGACGATATCCGAGAATATTCTGTCCGCGGAACAGCATCTGTAATTTTGTGTGCTTGAATCCATCACGGAATTTGCGGAGTCTATCCCATGGATCTTCCTTCAGGAAACGCAGGGATGCGTCAAACGTAGCACCGCCCCAGCACTCTACGGAATGATATCCAACTTTATCCATTTTCTCTACGATTGGCAGCATCTGCTCTGTTGTCATTCTCGTTGCAATCAGAGACTGATGCGCGTCACGTAAGATTGTCTCAGTAATCTTAATAGGTTTTTTTGCTTGTTCAGACATTGCTTTACCTCCATTAATAGTTTGACCGAATCAAGAATTAGACGCCAAAGATAGCCATGAATGTTCCGGCTGCAACCGCAGTACCGATAACACCTGCCACGTTTGGTCCCATAGCGTGCATTAACAGGAAGTTTGTAGGGTCTGCCTCAGCACCAACCTTCTGAGCTACACGCGCTGCCATAGGAACGGCAGATACACCGGCAGAACCGATCAACGGATTGATCTTTCCGCCTGACAATTTACACATCAGCTTACCA
The DNA here is from genome assembly GCA_022788205.1 of Robinsoniella sp. Classification (GTDB taxonomy): domain Bacteria; phylum Bacillota; class Clostridia; order Lachnospirales; family Lachnospiraceae; genus JAGZHZ01. Next base: position 18,979 of record JALEVQ010000030.1, read on the forward strand.
AACAGTACACCGCCTGCTGTACCAAATGCGAATGCGATCAGTCCTAAGACAACGATCTTGATGGTGCTCATGTTTAAGAACGCCTCAGCACTTGTAGATGCACCTACGGAAGTACCAAGGAAGATAACAACGATGTACATCAGCGCGTTGGATGCTGTCTCTGTCAGCTGTTTTACCACACCACTCTCGCGGAACAGGTTACCTAACATCAACATTCCGACAAGTGGAGCTGTGGTAGGAAGAATCAGACATACGACGATCGTGATAATGATCGGGAACAGAATTTTTTCCAGCTTAGATACCGGACGCAGCTGTTCCATCTTGATTTTTCTCTCCTGCTCAGTTGTGAACAGTTTCATGATTGGCGGCTGGATAATCGGCACGAGGGACATATAAGAATATGCCGCCACGGCGATCGGTCCCATCAGCGCTGTCTGTCCCAGTTTTCCTGCAAGGAAGATGGATGTAGGACCATCAGCTCCACCGATGATAGAGATTGCTGCTGCTGCCTTTCCGTTGAATCCCATAAAGATTGCGAGGAAGTATGCGCAGTAGATACCGAGCTGTGCTGCCGCACCTAAAAGGAAGCTTTTAGGGTTTGCAATCAGCGGACCAAAGTCCGTCATCGCCCCGACACCCATGAAGATCAGTGAAGGCAAGATACTCCACTCATCCAGCAAATAGAAATAATGAAGAAGTCCTCCCACTCCATTTGACGCATCTTCCGGGCGAATCATGATATCTGGATAGATATTAACCAAAAGCATACCGAATGCAATCGGAACTAACAGCAATGGCTCATATCCTTTTTTGACTGCCAGATACAGGAATACACAGGCAACGATGATCATGACATAATTTCCCCAGGTCAGGTTGAAGAATGCTGTCTGCTGAAGCAGGTTAGACAGTGTGTCTGTAATATATGACATTTTTCTACCTCCGATTTTTTGAATTAGTTCAATGTTGCCAAGGTAGCGCCTGCTTCAACTGCATCTCCCACTGCAACATCAATGCTTGCCACAGTACCGTCCTGTGGTGCGACAACTGGGATTTCCATCTTCATTGCCTCAATGATCACAACAGAATCTCCAGCTTTTACGCTCTGTCCGACATTTGCCACGATTTTGAATACTTTTCCTGCTGCTCCTGCGGTCACTTTCACAGATCCTGCTCCGCCTGCAGGTGCTGCTGCTTTCTTTGGAGCTGCCTTCGGCGCTGCTTTTGGTGCTGCCTTCGGTGCTGCTGCTGGTGCTCCATTTCCAGTTCCTTCTTCTACGGTTACTTCATAAACAGTTCCATTTACTGTGATTGTATAATTTTTCATTGTATTATCCTCCTTTTTCAGGCTTTCTGCCATTTTCTGTTATTTGCTCTCTTGATAGAGCGAACGACGAATCCATCGCTTGATGTGTTCTCAGAGGCTGCGATTGCAGCTGTGATGACTGCCACCAGCTCTAAGTCATCAACCAGTTCTTCCTCCTCTTCCTCCACAACTGCAGGTGCTGCTGCCGGTGCCTGTGCAGGAGCCGGTGCCTCCTTTTTCTTTCCTTCCAGCAAGTCTGTCAGAGGTTTGAGCAGACTGATGACAAAGCTTAAGAATACCAGCATAATAAATACGGTGCCAATACCGAGAATGAAGTTCATTCCTGCTTCCTGCATATTCTGTGCGAAAGATTTCTCCACATCGATGACTGCTCCCGTCGCGGTTGGCTCGTCATCATAGGTGATGGTCAAATCTGCTTCTTTGTTTTCAAACTCTACCGTCGTCACCACGGTATAGATACGATTATTTTCTGTGATTTCGTGTTGCTGGATCGATACGAAAGCGCCGACTTCTTCTTTGCTGTCGCTCCACGCGGAAGCAAGTGCTTTTTCAAAGTCTGTACCGTTTTCGATTTTGTCCGCCAGCTCTTCGTCGCTGTACTCCATCACTTTCTTTAAGTTATCTTCTGAAGTGTAGGCCAGTGTTGCCTGCAGTTTTTCAGAGATATCATCATCTTCACACTCGATCGGTGCGGTGGTGATTTCCTGCTCTGCTGTCGCCTGCTCTGTAGTCTCTGCTGCAAACACG
>JALEVQ010000026.1 GCA_022788205.1 Robinsoniella sp.
GTATTGACGTTTCTGATCCTTTTTGTTAGAATAAACCATATCAGGCTCAGAGACTTTCATTTTAAAAGTAAAACACATGGAGTATTTGTATGAATAACGAAAATATATTGAGCTCAGAACGGGCAGAAAAAATCATTGAGATCATAAAAGAAAAGGGGACGGTCAGTGTCAGTTATCTGTCAGACTTTTTTCACGTCAGCGGAACTACTATCCGCACAGACCTGACACGTCTGGAAGAAAGTGGAGCAATCGTGCGCACTCACGGAGGAGCCATGCTGCGTTCCTCCATCATCAGAGAAATGAGTATGTCCGAACGGGCAAATAATGTAGAAAAAAATCTTATCGCTTCCGAAGCTGTCAGACTGATCCATGATTCTGACACAATCCTCATCGATACCGGTACCACCATGACTGCTTTTGCCAGAGTCCTGGTTCGATCCGCGCTAAAAAATCTGCGCATTTTTACGATTGATTTTGAGGTCGCAGGGATTCTGGAAAGCAATCCTGAATTTGAGATCCGATTAATCGGCGGTCGCGTCAGAAATGGGTTTCACTATTGCTATGGTCATCAGGTGATTGAAGAACTCAAAAAATACAACTTTGAAAAATTATTTCTAGCCACCTCCGCCATTGACAAGACCTGCGGATTAACCACCTCAAATGTAGACCTCGCAGAGCTAAAATCCACTATGGTGCACGTTGCAGGAAAGGTTGTCCTTCTTTCCGATTCCAGCAAAGTAGGGCGGATCGATTTTCAGAAATTCGCAGATATCCAGGATATCGATCTCCTTATAACAGACAATCATATCCGACCAGATTATTTGCAGAGCTTTGGCGAAAAGCTAAAAAAAATCATCGTCTCAACGCCATCTGCGTCATCCGATGAGTAAATCTTTTTAAGAGAGTCTCCGAAATATTTGAGGTAAAAGGCACAAATAATTCTTGAACCTTCTATACCTTGGTGCTATAATACCTCACGAAAAAGGAGGCTTTATCCATGGAAATTTATCTTATCTGTCTTGCGGTGGCAGTTGTTGGCGGTCTGATGATGTCCCGTCTAACAAAGCTGGTTAATCTTCCTGCTGTCACTGCGTATCTTGTGGCCGGATTACTTCTCGGTCCCTATTGTTTCGGAGCATTAAACATTCCAGGTTTTGGTTTTAATTCTCTGGAACAGGTAGAAAGTCTGAGTATCATCACGCAGACCGCTCTAGGTTTTATCGCTTTTACCATCGGCAATGAGTTCCGCCTGCATCAGCTCAAAAGCATGGGTGCAAGAGCGATCGTCGTCGGAATTGTTCAGGCCGTGATGGCTACCCTGCTGGTAGATGTGGTGCTGATCTGTCTTCACCTGGCATTCCCAGAGATCCTGTCGATTCCGGCTGCCATCACTCTCGGTGCTATCGCCTCGGCTACCGCACCAGCTGCTACCTTGATGGTTGTCCGCCAGTATAAGGCAGACGGTCCTCTGACAAGACTTCTGCTGCTGGTAGTTGCAATCGACGATGCCGTAGGTCTGGTTCTCTTTTCCGTATCCTTTGGTATCGCCAACGCTCTGGAAAATGGCAGCATCAACGTTATTGGCGTTGTTGTAGAACCGATTTTGGAAATCGTTCTCTCCCTGGCACTGGGCACCGTGATCGGTCTGCTGCTCAATGCGGTGGAACAGTTCTTCCATTCCAGAAGTAAACGTATGGCCATCTCCGTGGCATTTGTCATGCTTGCTGTCGGTCTGTCCTCTCTGGAATTCGAGGTCGGAACCGTACATCTTGGCTTCTCGCTGCTGCTTGTATGCATGATGACCGGAACCATTTTCTGCAACATCTGTAAGACTTCCGAAGAGCTGATGGCCCGTGTGGAAGGCTGGACCGTTCCTCTGAACATTCTGTTCTTCGTCATCTCCGGCGCTGAACTGGATCTGAAGATTCTGTCCAACCCCATGACTCTCGTCATTGGAGTCATCTATATCATTGCCCGTTCTGCCGGAAAATATCTGGGCTCTTACGCAAGCTGCAAGGCAACCCACTGCTCAGATTCCATCACGAAGCATCTGGGTATCACACTGCTGCCTCAGGCCGGCGTCGCTCTTGGCATGGCATTGACTGCCACGAACCTTCAGGACGGTGCCATCGTGCGAAACGTTGTACTGTTCGGTGTCTTGGTATATGAACTGATTGGACCAACTCTGACAAAACATTCTCTGCTTCTTGCCGGAGAAATCAAGCCAGAGAGCAAGACCAATGCACGTACACTCAACACGCCGAAACCACCAGTGAATATACAATAGCCTCACCTGTCAGTCCTGGCATTCTGCTGTCCCATCTTCTGTGGGAAGCAGATTTCCAGGGCTGCTTTTTTCTGTTTTCATTCTTGATCTCCCCAAATACAGGAACCCTATCTCAGTCGTCTTCCACATGCTGCAGCATACTCAGATAAGAATTTCTAGTGGTATCCTGTAAAGTATAGCCCAACTGATGCAGCATCTCATCGATTTGCCTCAGGGCATCTTCCTTGTTTTCCTCCTCCGCAATCACGATCTCCAGCTCAAGAAAATTTCCTAAGTCTTGTACTTGATCAATACATGCTGTCATGTGATCCATTCTATATTCCTGCCTGATTTTTCTCACTTGAGGTGAAATCATGTGAAAACCGAGCGCACTCAAAATCTGAATGCAAATCTTTTCATCTCCGACCTCGGTTTCCAGCTCTTTTCGGCTCATAGAGACCTGATCCATTTTCTTTCCTTTATATGTGATCACAGCATTTGACTGATCTGTCAAAAGATCTGTCACCTTGCGAACCCGCAATGCTTCCCCATTCTTTCTAATCTGCCAGGAATCATTGTCAAAATAAACATCCTCCTCGCAAAACAGATCCGATTTTATAAATCCTATCTTTTCCAGATCTGCCTGCACAGCCTCCGTGTGATCAATCGGCAATTTCATCTCCACTTCAATCATAATGTGTTTCTCCCATATTTATTTTCTTTCACTTATCTTTAAAACTTTCTCAAAAAGTATCTCCAGAGATTGCGATGACCGGCGAGATTTCTCTGCGCGGTAAAAGGAAAAGATACGGCTTCTCCCACTGTCTCCAGACAACAAAAGAAGCCGTTTCTATCTCTCCAAACGTTTTCGAATATTCAAAGAGCCATCCGAGTGATCTCTTGGATACCCGATTACTTTTCCATCACAAAATGGAAATTCCAGCTTTCG
>JALEVQ010000056.1 GCA_022788205.1 Robinsoniella sp.
GTATCGAAAAATCACGGGCATTGCATCAGCCATTTGGCTATTTCCGATAAACTTTTATCCGTTTGCTCAGGACTCTTTTCTGTCTAAAATCACAAGACCACTTTCGCGTGCTTTTACAGCAAGCTCTGTGCGGTTATGGAAACCTGTTTTATCCAGCATACTCTGAATATGTGTTTTTACGCTGGACAACGACATAAACAGATGGTCCGCAATTTCCGAATTCGTATAACCTCCCGTCATTTCGCGTAAGACTTCCAGTTCACGTTTAGAGAAATCCATCCCGGATGCAAGCCCGAGTTCCACTTGCGGTATCGTCTCTGGATAGATAGACTCTCCCGCCATCGTCTTGTCCATCAACGTCACGATGGATTCTTCATTCACTTCCTTATACCAGAAACTTTCCACTCCAATTCGCTTTGCACGATCCATCCAGGAGCATTCTGGCATAGAAGTGACAATGATAATCTTAATGTGGGGATGTTTTTGCTTGATACGCTCTGCTGCCTCCAGACCGCTCGCCCCTTTTTTGGTAATCACATCCATCAAAATCAAGTCGATATGCTGATTTAGGCAGTAAATATCAGCAGTCGCTGCATTGTCAATGGAAATGGCAAGCTCATAATTCTCCGAAGAATTGATCAGCCATTCAAAAAGCTGACGAGGCATAATCTGATCTTCTACCACCATAACTTTATATTTTTTACCCAAAATAATCCTCTCCTCCTTTTGGCAAAGTAATCGACAATTCAAATACAGGTGTATCCCTGATTACCATACTGCCACCCCTGTCTTCGACATGCCTTCTGAGATTGGAAAGCCCGCCCCCTTCGATAATCGGATTTTCGGGCACTTTTCCATTGTTACTACAGCAAATATGAAATACTTCCCCTGACGTATCAAAATCAATATACAATTCTGTCGCATGCGCATGAGAAAACGCATTGGTCAGGCATTCATGGATAATCAACATCAGTAAGCTGGAATCATAAAGCCCACTGCGCGGCAGATCACCGTCATACAGAATGGTGATGCCAAGACTGGCAGCCGCATCTGCCAAATCACAAAAGATACTTTCAGAGGAAGCTTGAGACGGATTCTGAATCAAAAGGGTGGTATCCTGCTGCCAAAGGCGCAGAATTTTTTCACGTTCCGCAATCTCTGAGTTCATGGAAAGTACACGTTTTGTTGACAGAAGCAAATGTCCTATCTGGTCATGGATGCGAACCTTTGCCGCAAGCATTTCCTGTTCCCTGGTTACCTCTTCCACATTCTGATTATATTTGCGGAGTCTTCGATTCATCTGCTCAAGGCGTATATTTTCTTCTTTTAGTTTTTGACTCGGGCGATACTGCGTTGTCACATTTGTGGCAATTAATTCATAGATCTCATCGTCCTCTAAAGAAAGCCGTTTCCTGGAAAAGCTATAAAAGGAATCATCCGAAAGCCGAATGATGTTCCCGTCTGTGCTGACTTCCAGCAGTTTGTTCCAAAATTGCTCTGCATTTAACACTTCCTGCCCGGTGATCGCAAGGCATAACTCTGTCATTTTATGGTTGACCAGAATCGGCATTCCGCCGGAGAGATAATAGCACAGACCTGTCGGTATCATATCTATACTTTCTTTGATCGACTGCTGCGTGATATGACTGTTTTTCCATCGGATAAGATGCAGCAGGCTTCCGATACTCACGCAGGCATATAAAAAAACGATAAGAAACATAAGAAGTGCCGGAATATGACCAAACCAGCCATAGTTTCCCTCCACATGCGCATCAGCGGCATCGATTAATACACGCAAAAATACAAATCCAAAGACAAGAAGAATCAAACTGATCAAAAAATAGGAAGCGTTTGCTCTCGTGCTGACTACCACAATCATATCGATCATCGATATCAGCAAAAGCAGCGTAAAAATGATCTGCAAGATTCCATGCAGAAATGCAGAGATATCACTTAAGGCTGTCATCTGTCTTCACCACCCTTTCCGGTTATCTTGAGAAATAATGTCCCATCCTGTTCTTCTGATTGAATCACAAGATCGCTCGATAGAAACACAGGCATTGTCACTACCCCTTCCATAGCCAACTTTAAAAACGGAATGCCATGCTCCACTCCCAGTGTGACTAACAAAGCACACAAACCAGGCAATGTCTCTTCCACCACTGTCTCAAACGTCTCATAAAATGCTTCTGTGAGGCGACATGGAAGGACGCAGGTTTCTGTTTCCCACAAAGAGCATAAGACACCATACTGTGTGAGATAATCCAAGGATTCCCGGATACAAAGTGCAAGCTCATCTGTGGAGAGATCCTCTGCATTTTGAGCAAGCAGCGCCAGATTGCTGCGTCGTTTGATGTAGGCATTCAACACACATGCAAGTCCCATTTTTTTTCTGAAATCCGGTGAGTCTGCCGAGAGATCCGAGAGCAAAAGATCAATTTTTTCAAGCTGAGGTCTGACAATCGATGTGACAGTGTCATAAATCTGCGCCTGCTCCGAAATTTTCGCTCTTTGCTGGATCAGTTTGTTTTCCGCTTTCAACAATTCGTTTTCCCCGGAAAGTTCCTCGCTGATTTCTGACAGACTGTCCATAAGCTGATTGATCAGGCTGATATCATCTGACCAGTACACACTTCCGCCATGAATCTTTCTGCTGTGAAGAATAGTATTTTTATCGATAGCGATATCCTTCTCTCCCGATTGCCTTCGCTGCTCCTCGGAAAGAGAAACGGCATTCTCAGAAGCAAACACCATCTCGCCATCTTCATCCACGATCTGAGCCGACACAGAAGATGCCATAAAAATACGGTGATAATTGATATTAGAAAGAATCAAGCCTGTCTGAATACAGCATTCAATGAGACTAATCATCAAAAAACAAATCGCCTCTGGCATTTCAAACAACCTTTTGGGCAGAAAAACAGGACCTCTCGGGTAATATACGCCGTATGCGATTGCAAGCGGCAGCCAGATAAAAGGGATCCAGACATACTTTCTGCTCTTGGGAACCTTACTGCGGATAAAAAGCACACAGACACTGGAAATAAAAAGCCCAAACAGCCATAGCATATCGATAAAATATAAGAAACCATATGTATAATCTTTATTCCAGTCTGCAAATCCCGGTTGGAATTGAAACACCAGCTGATGAAGGTCATTCGTCATAACGCCTGTGATCAGTGCAATGGCGGGAAAAAATAACAGATACCACTTTTTCGAAAAAATCTGCTGTTTCCGACCCGCACAAAGCGATGCAAAAAAAACAAACAAAGGGACCAGAGTCTGTGGAATATAGAACGCATACCAAAGACTTCGAAGAATTCGATCATCATCAAAATACCAATACTTTATCACACGCAGCAAGATCCATAACAGCATAAAAAAATCCGCCAATATCAGCCAACGTTTTATGTCTTTCGATGGGATACGATGCATGACCGAATATCCCCAAATCAGAATCAGCATGATATAACTCAGAGCATTCAACAAACCAGCTGATGTGGATGACAGAAAAGCCTCACGGATCAGCGCCGCAAAAAAAACACCTGTACAATATAAGACGAAATGTCGCCTTGTTTTGGTTAATTTTTTTATCATCTGCTTTCCTCCCTTCTTTGGCACACTATAGAATGAATGATTCTTTTTTATTTTAACATAAAAACAAAAGAATTGCCTCATCCTTTTGCGCTATCCTGCGCAATACAGCATTCAAACTCAAAAAAGCGGCAGAAATTTTTCTGCCGCAATTATGCATAACTTATCGAACTGTTTTTGAAATCTCCCCACTGAGCGAATATTTTCTCGAATATTCTTCAAAATAGGTCGAATACGATTCACTTTTCAATTTTCGTACACTGTTCAGATATTCATGTGTGTCAAAGGTCTCTGACTCAATCGCAATCATCGCCACTGCGATGTTCGAACAGTGATCTGCGATTCTCTCATAGTTTGAGATTCTGTCGTTAAACTGGAAACCTGCGTTTATCTTACATATTCCAGCATGGAGCCGATCTACATGGTGAAGCTTTGCTTCCCCGCATAAGTTATCAATCAGCTCATCCAAAGGCTCTACTTTTACTGCCATCCGCAAATCATTGTCTAAAAATGCATGGATGGTGACAGAGATAATCTCCCTGACCGCGTCTTCGAGCACAGTCAATTCCTGTAACGCCTGCTGCGAAAAATGTGTTTCCTTCTCGTAGGACTCCTTTGCCGTGTAAGCAAGATTTACCGCATGATCCGAAATGCGCTCAAAATCCGTGATGGTGTGTAAAAATTTGCTCACATCGCCACTCTGCGCAGAATCCAGCTCATAAGCATTTACCTTTAGGAGATAGGTTCCGATCCGGTCTTCATACCGGTCTACGAAATCCTCCATCAAAAACACACGGTCGTATTGCTCCTGTGAATAACTGTAAAGCAGATCAAGTGCCAGAAGCAAGTTATCTTTCGCTTTTTCTGCCATATCATTGATGGCATTTCTACTCTGCTCCACCGCAAGTGCAGGGTGAGAGACAAAACGTTCTTCCAAAGGTTTCATCTTCGGCATATCCTGTACACCCTCCGATGGTTTCCACCGCACCCATGCAGTAATCTTTTCAATCTGCTTTGACATAGGGAGCAAAAGAATCACAATGATAAAACGGTAAATGGTATTCAACAGTGCAACATCCACGGTATTCATGATTTTATACATGAAGGGGAAATCAAAAATGCCATTCAATCCATAAAATCCTACTGCTGCTATCGCGGCGCCTAACAGATTGCTGACCAGATAGGCAAAGGCAGTGCGTTTTCCATCTGGCGCTGCCCCGACAGCAGACAAAAGCACTGGCACAGCTGCTCCGATTGCAATTCACATGATAAGAGGCAATGCCACATCAAATCGCATCGTTCCAGTTGCCATGAGAGCCTGTAAAATGCCAAGCGCAGCAGATGCGCTCTGCAAAACAGTTGTGAAAGCGACACCTGCCAAAATCCCCAACAGTGGATTGGAAAACTTTGTGAGAGTACTGATAAAAACCGGATTCTCTTTTAAAGGAACAATCGCCTGACTCATCGTGGACATTCCAAACATCAGGACAGCAAAGCCAAGCAATACTTCTCCCAGATGATTCTTGGAACGATTTTTGGAAAACATACGCAAGAAGACACCGATCAAAGCCGCCACACATGTCAGCGTCTATCTTCATGATTCCCGAGTTGACAAACCCGACAGCCATAATAGAAAGTGCAGAGGACGATTGAATCACAGTCGTGATACCTGCGCCAAACAAGGCACCTTTCCATGGACTGTCAGTGAGGCGATATAAGATCATCTCAAGTTTCTTTTTTCCT
>JALEVQ010000066.1 GCA_022788205.1 Robinsoniella sp.
TAAATGAAGGATTGAGAATATTAGAAGTAGCATAGAAACTATGGATAAGAACCGTAGGAACTACGGGGATAGCTTGGTAAATATCTTTTCAGTAGAAAGGAGTTCCCAAGAATCTCGTGGCTTTAGCCATGAGAGGTTCAAGCTGAAAGAAGATGTCGGAAGAGACTATGCAAAGAAACTGGTAGAGGAAGAAGTGAAGAGATACAAATCTGGATTGGATAAATCCGGGACAAAATACAAGATTTTGTCTGAGGAGATACAGCCGGATGGATCGGTCATGATCGAGATCAAAAAACAGTACAATACATCTCCAGTCGGAAGCTATCTGGACTAAGAGAACGAATACAGACAACAAAAATGCGTGCAGCGCCAAGTGTTTGATCACTTTGAGCTACACGCATTTTTTTATGAAAGTTCGCTGTCGAGGCGGCAGGAATTTTTTCCCACAAACAACGCTTTAAACACAGTCCGGATCAGTGGCTGGATGAAAAATAGCTGAGAGAAAAATGCAAAAGGAAAATTAAAGCACACCAGCTTTATCCAGTTGGCAAGCAGAGTGAGAAGGTGAAAACCATTATAATATGGATAGTAGAGGATTGCAGCCAAAAAACTCATAGTCGGACACATCAAGCCCACTGTGGCGCAGATGATCGCTGTCTCAAAGAGGACAGGGTGGGTATCTCTGGGATCAAACACGCGCGAGGCGAGCCGGAAGGAACAGGGACTTCCCATGATCACTTCGAGTGAGTAGGCAAGCAAAAATTCTACGAGGACAACTGCCCAGATGGGGAGATATCGCCCGAGCATATAGACGCCACCTTGGCGGTTGATTGCATCAATGACACTGTTTGTGCCGTTGATAGATGTTAAAATGTTTCCGTTTACGACATAGAGGCTGTAGAATACATATGCGTGTACGGTGACTACGACTGTGAGGAATGCAAAGACCATTCTCTGAAATTGATTTTTAGGCATGATAAAACTCCTTTTCTTATTTTGGTGCATAAAAAACACGCGGTGAAAAGGAAGTAAACCGATCAGGAAACCTTGTTGTTCCGTGATCAGATTTACGTGCCCTTCAGCACCACGTGTGTCGTATGCAATCAACAAATTTCGATAGAATCTTACCATAATTTTTTTTCATTTGTCAAGTGAAGTTGCAGCGAAATAATTGCAGGATCTTGTTTTTGCTTCTCCAGCGAGCCGCAGGATTCTCAAAAATGTCTTGATTTGCCACAGCTTTTATGTTATATTTGTTTAAAAACAAATAGTTTAAAAACAAATGAATTGAGCAGATTCAAAAAGATGGAGCAGAAAACCAGACACTGGATGAGGAGTAAGAAATGAAATACAAGTATATCGCGATTGAAAGAGAATATGGGAGCTGCGGAACGCAGATAGGACAGGAACTGGCGAAGGAATGCGGGATTCCATGTTACGGGAGAGAGATTTTGGAGATGATCTCAGAAAAGTATCATATTTCTGTTGAGCAGATTGAGAAATATGAGGAGAAAGCTACCAATAGTTTTTTATATTCGATTGCCCTGATGGGAAAGATACAATCCGCAGAGGAGGATATCTGGTCGAGAGAAGAAAAGATCTATCTGGAAGAACAGCGCTTGATTAAACAGTTGGCATCGGAAGGACCGGCTGTGTTTGTGGGGCGCTGTGCCTCGGCAGCGCTTGAAAATCAGAAAAATGTTCTGCGCGTGTTTATCTATGCAGACACGGATTTCAGAAAAGAAAATGCCATTCAGAAATATGGAATAGCGGAAAAAGCAGTGGAAAATGTGTTAAAACGCTATGACAGAAAACGAGGCTCTTATTATGGCGCAAATACAGGAAAAAATTGGAAAGACTGGCGAAACTATGATATAATTCTTAACAGTGGTAAGTTGGGCATCAGTGGGTGTGTCAATACACTGAAAAGTTTACAATAAACGGACATGGCGTCTGACGATGTCACTACCAAATCATAAGAGTGAGATGAGTGCAGGGAAAGAGTTGCAGTATGGGAGGCAGAAATGGAAGAACAAGTGGAAGTGATTTTGCGTGGCGGTCAATTTAAGATGCTGCTGGAAAAACAGCTTTTAGGTATCAGAGAAAAATATGGGTTAAAGAGGATAGAGGTTGAAGTGTTATACTTTCTCTCAAGATGTGGGCAGAGCAATACTTCGACTGATATTCACCGCCATCTGAAGATGAACAAGGGGCATATCTCCCAGGCTGTGGACAGTCTCTGCAAGCAGGGGTATCTGGTTGCTGCCGCTGATATGGAGGACAGAAGATATGTACACTACTCCATCACTGGCAAAGCAGATGTTCTGATACAGGATATGACAGAGACATGGAAGAAGATCAATCAGAAAGTTTTTGAAGGAATCACGGAGGAAGAACTGAGCAGTTTTAAAGAGACCGCAATCAAGATCGGAAAAAATATGGAGCGGATTCTGGGAGAATGATTTTAAAGATGTTTTTATAAAAAGAAAAAGGACACATGACAATGCAAAACGCCAGGGCAATGACATGTGTCCTTTCTATATAGTGATGCCAGCCTATCATCTGGTTGCGGAAACAAAGATTTTTCCTTTATATTTATTTAGGACAGTCGCCAGAATACTTCCGAGCACTGCACAGGAAACCACTTCGCCGAGACCGACAGTCAGCATCAAAAATGGAATCGGAAGTGCAATCCCATATGCGTAGCGCAGCACGAGAGGGACGATGCAGATGTTTGACACAATCGGAGGCAGGACAGCGATCAGGCGCGGAAACTTTCGCAGTTCATAAGTACCGATGGCTCCGATCAAGGTAGCGATGCTTCCAAAGATCACATCGGTCAGGACAGCTCCTCCCATAAGATTTCCGATCAGACAGCCCACAAATAATCCTGGAACGGCGGCAGGGGTGAAGATCGGCAGGATGGTCAAAGCTTCTGCAATACGGATCTGCACTTCGCCGAAACTGATCGGTGCGAACACAAAGGTCAGAACGACATAGATGGCGGCAATCATAGCTGCCTGGGTTAAGAAGGTTACCTTTTTGTCTCTCATATTTTTTCTCCTTTAGTTTTGTTTTACGAGTGGAAGGTCTCGAACACTCGGCTCATTTTACGGCGGGAACCGCCGGAAAGTCCAATAAGACCTTATTGTTATGGACTTTGCAACGATTGGAAGTATAGCACAGATGAGTGGAAAATGCAAGGATGATGTATTTGCCCCTTGCCACGTTTACACGATTATACTATAATCAGAGGAAAATGTTAGAAGGAGAGCGAAAATGTTAAAAGGAAAAAAGCGAAGAATTCTTGTGATGTGCATCGGGAATCTGATCCTGGCGATGGGAGTTTATCTCTTAAAGCTGTCTTTGATGGGGAATGATTCCTACAGTGCGATGGCACTTGCCATTTCGGACAGGATTCAGAAGGATTATGCGATTGTGTTGATCACCATCAATCTGATTGTTTTTACTGTGGAAATCTGTCTGGGAAGAAAATATATTGGAATAGGCACTTTTGTCAATTGGTTCGGTCTGGGAATTTTTGTCTCACTTTACATGAAGATTTTTGACCGGCTGCTGACGACTCCCGAGGGATTCGTCGCAAGATTTTTGATCATGGTAATTGCGGTGCTGCTGGTCAGTCTTGGAGTCTCTATGTATCAGACAGCGGATCTGGGAATTGCACCGTATGACAGTGTCTCACTGATCATGGCAGAGCGGCTGCCGATCCCGTATTTTTGGTGCAGAATGTCAAATGATGTGATCTGTGCACTGATTTCTTATCTGTTAGGGGGAATAGTAGGTCTTGGAACTTTAATCTGTTCGCTGGGCTTGGGACCGTTCATCCAGTTTTTTAACAGATTTGTGTCAGAAAAACTGTGTGCGTACCGCAAAGAGCAGTGAAACGCACAGACAGCAGAAAATTTGGATAGAACCAGGACGGATATCTGGGAGATTGGACATTTGATCTGAGAAGAGATAGAAGGTGTGAGAAAATGGCAGAGGATGCTTGAAGGTAGCTTCTGTCGTTTTTTATGCGGAAAAGAAAAAGGGTCGAAATTAGACAAAAGAGAAACAGGAGAAGAAAGGGGAAAGCAGGATGCGTCTTTTATTGGCGGAGGATGAGAAGGAACTCTCGAATGCTCTGACAGAGATTTTGAAACATAATCATTATTCCGTGGATGCGGTTTACAATGGGGAGGATGCGCTGGATTATCTGGAGACAGAGAATTACGACGGGGCGATTTTGGATATTATGATGCCGAAAATGGATGGAATCACGGTACTGAAAAAAATCAGGGAACAGGGGAATACGGTTCCGGTCCTGATCCTGACGGCGAAATCGGATATTGATGACCGGGTTTTGGGGCTGGACAGTGGGGCGGATGATTACCTGAGCAAGCCTTTTGCGGCAAAAGAACTGCTCGCGCGAATCCGTGCCATCACGCGCAGGAGGACAGAGGCGGTCAGCGCGGTGCTGAGATTTGGAAATATCTCGTTGAACTGTGCAAATTTTGAATTGTCTTCACCGAATGGAGCTTTGCGTCTTCCAAACAAAGAATTTCAGATGTTTGAGATGCTGATTGCCAATCCGGGACAGATTATTTCTACGGAGCGTTTTATGGAGAAGATATGGGGATATGACAGTGAGGCGGAGATCGGGATTGTGTGGGTTTACATCTCCTATCTTAGAAAAAAGCTGGCAGCTCTGGAGGCTGATATTCAGATCAAGGCAACACGCAGTCAGGGGTATTCTCTGGAGGTGATGCGATGATCAAAGACCTCAGAAAAAAATTTATCATCGTGGCAATGTGCTCGATTTTCGGAGTACTGGCAGCGATCATGGGAATCATCAATATTCTGAATTATTGCCGTATGGTGGATCATGCGGATGGAATGACAGCGTTTTTGGCGGACAGAAATGGAGAATTTTGGGAACTGCCGTTTGAATGGGATCTAAATGTGGGGATGGGAGAGAGACCAAAAGATCCTGGACCCAATAATTTTTCTCCGGAGACACCGTATGAGACACGATTTTTCTGGGTGATGCTAGATGAAGAGGGAAACGTGATAGATGCGGAGATGGGAAGTATTGCTGCGGTCAGTGAGGAGGACGCGGCAGAATTTGCGCAGAAAATTTTTGTGTCTCAGTCTCAAAAGGGATTTGAAGGAATTTATCGGTACCGTGCGAAGGAGACGGATCATGGAACGATGATTCTTTTTCTAGACTGCCGTCAGGATTTGATGATTTGCCGAACTTTTTTGTTGACAACGGCAGGGGTGTCGGCAGTTGGAATGCTTGCTGTATTTCTGTTAGTTTTGATCTTTTCCAGAATAGTCTTTCGACCGGTGGCGGAGAGCTATGAGAAACAGAAGAGATTTATCACGGATGCCAGCCATGAATTAAAAACTCCTCTGACGATCATCGAGGCAAACACGGAAGTCATTGAGATGGAAGGCGGGGAGAATCAGTGGACAAAAAGTATCCGAAATCAAGTGAAGCGTCTCGTTGCGCTGACTCAGCAGCTGATTATACTCTTAAGACTTGATGAAGAGGACGGCATGAAAGAAAGAGCAGAGTTTTCAATGTCAGACGCAGTTTCGGAAACAATACAGAGCTTTGAAAGTCTGGTCAGGATGAAGGAAAAACGCCTGAAAGATCAGATAGAAGAAGGAATTTGCTTTGTGGGCAATGAAAAAATGATTCGCCAGATGATAGGTATTTTGCTGGACAATGCGGTGAAATACTCACCGGATGGCACAGAGATCAAGGTGTGCCTGAAAAAGAAGGGAAAAAAAATCTGCCTGGAGGTTTTAAATCAGACGGAGGAGATCCCGAAGGGAAAACTGGATGTATTGTTTGAGAGATTTTATCGGATCGACAGTTCCAGAAACTCAGAGACAGGCGGGTCGGGTATCGGTCTGTCAGTGGCGAAGGCGATTGTGTCATCACATAAGGGGAAGATTGAGGCATACAGCGCGGATGGAAAAAGTCTGCGGGTGACAGTGGTGCTGTGAAAAGAGAAAGCATCCGGATTGCGCTTGATATAGACAGGGTATATATTGTAAAATAAAAAATAAGAAGAAAGAATGATGACAGCGGAGCTAAAATGAAAAAAAGGAGAGGATGGATATGGGAAGATATGTGATGGCATTGGATGCAGGGACAACGAGCAATCGGTGTATTTTGTTTGATGAAAAAGGAGAAATGTGCAGTGTGGCGCAGAAGGAATTTACGCAGTATTTTCCGAAGCCAGGCTGGGTGGAACATGACGCCAATGAGATCTGGGCGTCACAGTTGAGCGTAGCGGTCGAGGCGATGCAGAGAATTGGCGTGACAGCGCAGGAGATCGCGGCTATTGGCATCACGAATCAGAGGGAGACGGCGATTGTCTGGGATAAGAAGACAGGGGAGCCGATTTACCATGCGATTGTCTGGCAGTGCAGACGTACTTCAGAGTATTGTGATTCCCTGAAGGCAAAAGGGCTGACAGAATCTTTCAGGGAAAAGACGGGTCTGATAATTGACGCATACTTTTCCGCGACGAAGATTAAGTGGATACTCGATCATGTCGAGGGAGCAAAAGAGCGCGCCGAAAAAGGGGAGCTGTTGTTTGGAACAGTGGAGACGTGGCTGATCTGGAAATTGACAAAAGGGAAGGTACATGTGACAGATTACAGCAATGCCTCGAGAACGATGCTGTTTAATATTAAGGAGTTGAGATGGGACAGAGAAATTCTGGAAGAGCTTGGGATACCGGAGTGCATGCTCCCGGAGGCGAAACCGTCAAGCTGCGTCTATGGAGAGACAGATCCGTCATTTTTTGGCGCAGCGATTCCGATCAGCGGTGCGGCGGGTGATCAGCAGGCGGCACTGTTCGGTCAGACATGTTTCCATGCAGGTGAGGCAAAAAATACATACGGGACGGGATGTTTCCTTCTGATGAACACGGGGGAGACACCGGTATACTCAAAAAATGGGCTGGTGACAACGATTGCCTGGGGCTTGGATGGAAAGGTCAACTATGCGCTGGAAGGATCGATTTTTGTGGGAGGTGCCTCGATCCAGTGGCTGCGCGATGAGATGCGGCTGATTGACTCGTCGGAGGACTCAGAATATATGGCGAGAAAAGTGGAAGATACGAATGGATGCTATGTCGTTCCGGCATTCACAGGGCTTGGAGCACCGCACTGGGATCAGTATGCGCGGGGAACGATCGTGGGAATCACACGCGGTGTCAACAAATATCATGTGATACGTGCAACACTGGAATCGATTGCGTATCAGGTCAACGATGTCATCAAGGCGATGCTTGCTGACTCCGGGATTAAGCTGGGGGCATTAAAAGTGGACGGCGGCGCGAGCGCGAACGATTTTCTGATGCAGACTCAGGCAGATATCATCGATGCGCCCGTAAATCGCCCGGTATGTGTGGAGACGACAGCGATGGGGGCTGCATACCTGGCAGGGCTGGCAGTCGGATACTGGAAAAACAAAGAGGATGTAGTGAAAAACTGGCAGATCGACAAAGTCTTTTTGCCGCAGATTGACTCTGAAGTGAGAAAGAAAAAGATTGCCGGGTGGAATAAAGCGGTGAAATACTCGTTTGGATGGGCAAGAGAAGAAGAGATATGATTCCAGAGATACAGATTTATGATTACAGAAACTGGAAAGACCAGAAAGTATGCGAATTAGGGGACGATGCGATCCATATCTGGAAAGTGCCCTGGAAGGAATATCCTTATGAGAAACTTGCGTTTTCGATTCTCTCTGTGGAGGAGAGAGCGCGTGTGGAAAAATTTGCGCAGATGCCGGATCGCCATCGCTGCGCATTGGGACATATCGCTCTGCGCAGGCTGCTGGGCGCTTATGGAGGAGTTCCGCCTTGCAAAATTCAGATGAGCAGAGGAAAATACGGAAAACTTTCCTGTGATACGGATCAGAGTATGGATAGGATGGAATTCAATCTGTCCCATTCCGGTGATTGGATTGTGATTGCGCTTTCGAGAACTTTCTGTCTGGGAGTGGATGTGGAGGAGATGGACGAGAGAAAAGACAAGGGAAAGATGGCAGAGCGATTTTTTCATCCTGCGGAGGTGTCAGCGTATCACCTGGCACCTGCGCAGGAAAGACAAGTCTTGTTTTACCGTTACTGGACGGCGAAAGAGGCACTGCTCAAAGGAAGAGGCGATGGATTGACCCGCCCGACAGATTCCTTTGCAGTCGCGATCGATTTCAACTCGCCCTTAGAGCAGGAATTTGATATCGAGGAGGACCGAGAAAGAATCCTCTGTGGGTGGCATGTACAAAATTTTTTGCTGGAATCCCGGTACATGGCGAGCATCGCCTATCGCTCTGGCGATAGTCCGGGTGAGTGGCGACACCGACAACCATAGCGCTGACGGAATTGTCGGCGCTTGTCTCAGCGATGGATACCAATTTGTCATTCTCAAATATACCGCAGCAAAGGCTTCCCAATTCCATTTTCAGTGCGGTCTCTTTTGTGGCATCCTCGACTCTGCCACGGTGTCATAATCCGGTTTCTGGCTGTATAGAACTTCTTTTTCCTCGACATAAACGTTGACGATTTCAGATTCCAGACCTAGATTTTCCACGTCTCCGTAGATAAACAGATTCATTTCCGGTTCTTTGCTGATATAGTTTAGAATGGCATTTTTGTCCTGACTGGTGCATTTTCTCACGAGAATCCCCCTTTGAAATAAAATATTTTTCTGATAGTATCTCAAAAAGAGGGAAAAGTCAATAAACGGATAGTATCATGTTCTGTTGCTCAGTGCGTGAAGCACTGAGCAACATTTTTAAGAAATGAGAATTTTTATGATAATAGATAAGATAAAGAAATTTCTCTGAAAAACTTTTTTATGAAGCGGATGGGAATCCGAAATACTGTGCTGTGAATTCTTCCATCAGCTGCTCTAAAGTGGAGAGATCGCCTGAGAAACCACAGGTTCCGTCACCGAGTTTGATGTATCCCATGCTGGAATCGGATTCTGGCCATTCCACGAGTCCTTCGCCGTTTGGATTTCCAGTCTTCATGAAGTTTGCCCAATAAGTATTCGTCTCTTCTGCGAGCTGATAGTCATATTCTGTCCACTGGCGAACAGGAGGTGTGCCGTCTCTCAGAGAGTTGAAGGTATACCAAAGTTCACTGGAGTGCCATGCCCAACATGTTGCAGCGGAGCGTTTCGTTCCGATATCAGTGATGGACTCTGGTGTGATATGTGTAAACAGGTAGGTGTAAACGGTGGAAGTACCGCCTGTGCGCTCATCCAGCAGTTTTCCGAAAATACGGTTTACCATGACACTGCGGCTTCCGTTCATTCCAAGACCGTAAGAGCCAAGCTGTCTTGCGATGGTTGCAGCGGTAGTATCAGTCACCTGAACGAGGTTTTCGAAATCATATTTGTCATACAGATCTCCTAAGATCTCTTTGTAGTAAGCGTAGAATTCTTCGGCGTTCGTCACGGCTGGTGCAGTTCCCTCACCGATATTGGTACCTGCGAGGATTGCGATATCATCGTATGCGCCGTCGAGTGTTGCCTCAGCGATAGAAGGATATACAACGTAGAGATCATCCTGAACCATCTTGCCGCTCCAGTTAGAACTTGTAGTGTCGAAGAGATCCTCAACATCCATCTGGCGGAGTTCTTCCAGAGAGATATCCTGATCGATGCCGAGATCGCTTAAATAAGCAAGACCTCTTGCCTCAGCATCTTCCTGAGACTGGAAGGTATCTGCCCATTTCAGACCACTCTGAAGAACCATCTTGCTGATCGGAGTGTCACATTCCGGTGAAGCAGCCATTGCCATACTCTTTGATGTTCCGCCGGACTGACCGCCAATAGAAATGTTCTCTGGGTCGCCGCCGAAATTTTCGATGTTCTCATATATCCACTCCAGGGCTTTGATCTGGTCCATCAAACCGTAGTTTCCGCTCTGTCCCTGCTCTTCGGAGAGCTGTGGCAGTGAGAGATAACCGAAAGCGCCGAGACGCTGCTCTACCGATACCACAACGATACCGTTCATCGCATATGCCTCTCCGTTTGCCTCAGGCTCATTGGTGTAGCACTTATTTAATCCGCCGCCATGGAACCATACAAAGACCGGTTTCTTTTCGCCGGATGTAAGATTTTCTTCTGTCGTGGTGACGTTGAGATAGAGGCAATCCTCACTCATCTCTGGGATCTCTCCGTAATAGAAATCTTGTGTGTAAGGCTCATTGTTTTCTGCCTGCAGATCCTGCATTGGCATTTTCTGGTAGGTATCGCACACTTTGATGCCGTCCCAGGATTCTGGATCCTGCGGAGCTTTCCATCTGAGGTCTCCGACTGGAGGTGCCGCATAAGGAATTCCGCGGAACTCTACAACATCAGCATAGTCAGGATCTGTGCTGTTTACGCCCTGCACAAGACCATACTTTGTGGATACTACATTGTCCTCTGTTTCAGCAGCAAAAACGAGATTTCCACTTCCTAAACTAAAGAGAAGTGTCGTTGCCAGAACAGCAGAAATTTGTTTCTTTGTCTTCATGTAAAAACCTCCTTCATGTAAAAACTTTTCGTTTTGATGATAAATATATATTAACAAAAAACAGGAGAAAATCCTATCGGATTATCTCAATGAAAAGTTTGAGAAAGAGAAAAATAATGCAAATTTTCATATATATGTATGAAAAAAGAAAAAAGAAATATCATTTTTCAAAGATATTATGAAAAAATTTAGTCTGAATGAGCCGGGAATTTCAGGGTGATCGTCAAACCTTTATGTCCCGGACTGGCGGCAAAAATCTCGAATGCTTCTCCGTAGAGATAAGAGAGACGCATGCGAATATTGTAGATGCCGATATGGGTATGTGTGTGGGCAGGAGAGTCCTGCTCAAACTCTGCGATACTGTTCGGCAGTTCTACGAAATAATGGTGAAGTTCCCGGTCGGACATGCCGATTCCGTTGTCAGAAATTTCTGTGAAAATCCAGTTGTCTTGCTGTGTGATTGTGATCTTGATCAGCCCTTTCATTTTCTCACCGTTGTCATCTCGATGGAGAAGAATACCGTGCAAAATCGAATTCTCGACAAGAGGCTGAAGAATATTTTTGGGATACAACAGCTCACTGTGTTGTGACTGAAACTCTACGGAAATGCGATTGCCACACAGGTAATTCTGGATGGTGATATAATATTGAATTTGTTGTTCCTCTTTGGCAATCGTGTCGTAAATCTGGAGTTTACTGATTTTCAGGCGGTCACGCAGCATCTCAATCAGTGCCTTGTTGATGATGGTGATATCCTGATAGCGGTTCATCTCTGCAAGGTAGGTAATGGTATTTAAGGTATTATAGATAAAATGAGGGTCAATCTGGGAGATCAGCAAACTGTATTCAATCTCTTTCTCGCGTTTTTCCTGGCGCTTGATCTGTGCTATATTTTCCTTGATTTCATCCATCATGTGATAGAAAGTGTCAGCGAGAATTCCAATCTCATCTTTGCCATAAATATGCGTGATATTGTCACTCTGTCCGCTGCGAATCTCTTCAATCTGACAAGTGAGGGTGCCCAGCCTGGAAAGATTTTTCTTTAAAATAAAGAGAATGACTCCAAGAAGCACGAGGAGAAGCAAAAACAGAACAATATTGGCGGATCTGATAAAGGCAAGATACGGCTGCTGATACAGATCATTCGGAACATAGGCGATCACTTTGAAATCTTCGATCAGATAGGAGACACGCAGCCCAAAGTAGACGCCGTTTTTGGTCAATGTCTGTTTGACTTCATACTGTTCGTCCCCGACAAAGGCGGAAGATTCTGACAGAAAATCATCAGAGAAAGCATCACAGTCTTGTGAGACAAAATCTAAATACTGAGTGAACAAGGCATAATTTGAAATCTGGTTTTGCTCAAAGACTTCGAGAAGATTGCGAAACTCTGAAAAAGGCTCGATCATGAAAAAGACGATATCATGATCGTGGATGTTGGTGGACGGCATGGCAAGGCAGATAAATTCTTTTTGGTCTCCATCGACTTCAATCTCAAAAACAGGAGAGTAACTTTTAACCACTTTGCCTTCATAATCGATGGCGAGCTGCTGTAAATGTTCTCTCAGAGCGTGAGTCCAGTCTGACTGGGAGATGCACTCCATGTAAAGGGTCAGATCTTCTGTGCATACCCATTCTTGCCAGTCCACAAGGGCGATAGCACACCGGCTGGATAGAATGGCTCCTGGTTCATTGCCACCGCGCGCCTCCGGCAGAATATGTGAGGCAATGAGTCTCTTATATGCCTCCTTCTCTTCTGGGGTGGAAAACTCCATTACTTTGGAAAGTTCTTCCAAAAGCTCCTGATCTGCGCACAGAAATTTGACATACTGAGAATTTTGGTGAAGCAGATAACTGACACGCATTCCAACTCCGGAGACGAGGGTGGAATAATTTTTTAGAAGTCCAGGTTCCACCTGTCGGTAGATCCAGTGGTCCATCACGACCTGCAAGAGAATCATGGCCCCAATCATTGCCAAAGTGACAAGAAGAAGGCATTTCTGGATCAGAGATCTCGGCATAAAATGCTGTGTGAGCTGCTTGATGTTTTGTCTATTCATGATCTTTCTGCCCTACCTTCTGTGTACGGTATTCTGTCGGAGACATGCCGTAATATTTCTGGAATGCCCTGGTGAAATAGGAGGCGGAAGAATAGCCCGTCTTTTGTGGAAGATCGGAGATTTTATTTTCCATCTCAAGGAGCAGATGGGCTGCCTTCTCCATGCGCACACGCGTCAAAAAACGTCCCGCAGTCTCATTTTGGCTTTTCTTAAAAAGATTGTTGAGTCCATTGACGCTGATGCCGACATGCTGTGCCACATCATCAATGCTCAAAAGCGGGTTGGTGTACTGTTTATAGATAAAGCGGATTGCTTTTTCCAGGACGTCAGACTGTGTCTGAGGTTGGGTTTTCATGATCTGCATCAACGATGACACTTTCTCTTTGATCCATTTTAAAATTTGATGGACCGACAAGAGCTGTTCCGGGACATCTTCGTATAGCAGAAAAGAATCCTCCGGATATCGTATCACACTTTTTTCACAGTTCTCGAGCTTTTCTAAGATCAGGTCGATCAAGTCGAAGAACGCAGGATAGTCAGCAGAAAGAATCACGGGAAGAAAAAGCTGATCCAGTTTGGCGAGACAATTTTCATAGTGGAGCCGCTGAAACTCTTGGGAAAATGCTTCTATGACGGTCAGCGGATCGTTGTTTTTGCGCGAACTCTCAGGAGAAAAAGCAGATGATTTTTCTGGCATGACAGAGGAAGTAAAGGAGATATCCATCACAATCCCGGTATTTTCAAAGTAGCGTTTCAAAAAAATATCACTGTGGTCGAGACAGAAATTTTTGCATTCTTCTACATTGGAAAAGACACCGAAAGCAAAAAGAGAGATCGGCACATTTAAAGTACTGTTAAGTACCTGCTTCATGCGGTGGGAAAGTTCCGTCATCTGACAGTCTGGAGAGCACAGGCACAGCCAGCGGTAGGTGTCATAGTGAGAACAGCAGAATACATCAGGAAAGTATTCAAGAATCACTGATTTGAGCTGTCGGCTGTTCAAAGGCGTCACCTGGCGGTTTACATGGCGTACAAGGCGCTCAGGCATGTGATCTTGTTCAACGACGATCAGGCAAAAAGGTTTCTCGGAAAAAGAATGGGCAGAGGCAGCTTCGATGGATGGTTCTGTCATTTTAAGGTAGGAGGAGAGGCAGTTTGACTGAAAACTGCGCATTTGTTGTTCTTTCTTTTTGAGCAATCGTTTGAGGTCTGTCAATTTGTGAATTAAAGTTTCCTGGCTCAGCTCGTGTTTTAAAATATATTCCTGGACACTCAGATTCAAGGCGGAGCGCGCATAGTCGAATTCATCATAGCTTGAGAGGAAAATGACGATGGTCGACTGATTTTGCTCTCTGATTTTAGCGGCAAGATCAATGCCATTCATACCTGGCATCTGGATGTCAGTGATCACGACATCCGGCTGGAAACGATAAAATTTTTCTAAGGCTTCGAGCCCATCCTCGGCAGTAGCGATTAATTCAAAGCCGTATTGTCTCCAGTTGACCAGATTGGAATAATGTTCTAGGGCAAACAAGTTATCGTCTGCTAACATAATAGTAAACATATGGATGCCTTCCTTTTCTATTTCTATGTCTATGGAGGTGGTTCGGAGAGACAGCCTCCACAAGTTGGTAAAAATGGTTGCTTTTTTCATTTATTAGATATCATATCACAGCATTTTGCATAAGACAATCAGTGAGAAAAATTTTGGGGGTGTTGAATTCGCGATAGTGAGCTGGTAAAATGAGGAAAAGATAGAGCGAGTGCGGTGAAAACAGGAGATAGAGAGGAGAAAAGAGAGGGATGAGTCAGGAGGAATTCAATGGAGTTCACATGATTCCGTTTGGGCTGCTTATCTGTTTTGTCGATGAATTGGAAGTGCGGGTTACGGAGCTTTCAGAGAAAGGGTTTTGCTTTCGGGTGCCGCAGAAGCTGGAAAAGATCAGCAGAATACGGCTTCACTATTTTGTGTTTGAACAGAGTTGTTACGAGGAGATTGTGATTCGGGACTATCGGATAGAAGAGAGGAGAGAGCAGGATTTTTTTGTGGAGTATCTTGTCCTTTCTGAGCAGGAAGATTACAGAAAATGCAGCAGAGAATTGATTCAGGATTACTGGGACTATATCTCGGTGAAACTGCTGGGGGATGAAGCATATCTTTCTGCCGAGAGGACAGGTTATCCGGCAGCGCTTGACGGGGAGCACTATGATACCTTTGAGGAACAGAAGCGGATTTGGTTTTCAGAGGTGGCTCAAACGGCAGAGGGAGGAGAGTTTCCATCTGATCTGGAATTAGCGATTGAGCTGGATGGACCGAAATGGTATAAGGCGTATCTGGAGTTGGAGTTTGGGGCGATGATGGAGTCCTATTGGGAGGAAAATGGTCTCAGGCATCACGCATTTTGCAGAAAGAGACCGGAACGCATCTATATCGGAAATCAATTTTGCCATCACTTATTTCCGGAGAAGAAGGTATTGTTTTCGATGCTGGAAAAGAGTGAGAGGGAAGACTTAAAAGTCACAATTTCCTTTTCGTATCTTCGCGATTTTACGCTTGAGGAGACAGAAAATTTGCTTCAAGAGCTGGAACAGTGGTGCCACGACAGAGGAACGACGTTTGAGATTTTGGTAAATGACTGGGGGATGGCGCAGCTTTTAAGGGGCAGGGATCAATGTCTGACGCCATGTCTGGGAGTGTTGCTGAATAAGAGAAGAAAAGATGTGAGATATCGGTATAAAAAAGGATTCTGGACAAGAGAAGATAAGAAAAATCCGGGACCATTGGGAGAAAATTCTGTGAATGCGTGGTGGTATCGAGAATATCTGAGAGAGGAACTGCGGATAGAGCGATATGAGTTCGAAATGTGCGGATATTTTTTGGATATTCCGGAGGGCAGACATAGTCTTCACCTGCCGTTTTTCCAGACAAATACCTCACAGTATTGTCCTTTATATGCAAAGTGTGTCACCAAAGACCGGGGCAATCAAAGACTGGCAAAACAGTGCCCGGAGTATTGCAGAGAGTTTGTATTTTTGTATCCGGCACATCTGAACATGGTGGGGAGATACAATTCTTTGTTTGGATTTGACAGCAGAAGCATCTGTGATATGGAGCTGCTGAAAGTGTACAGAGATCAGGGGATCGACAGAATAGTCGTGAACTTGATGTGATTTTGTTTTTCGGATCAGAAAGGACAGAAATAGGAGAGACAGGAGGCTGGGATGAAGATTGTTTCAGGGTTAGGATCGATCGATGAATATATTTCTTTTGTGGAGGCAGGAGCGGATGAGTTCTTTTGCGGCTATGTGCCAGATTGCTGGGCGCAGAAGTATGGCATCTTGCAGCCTCTAAACAGGAGAGAGGTACTGTATTATAATGTACAGCTCGGCGCGATGAGTGAGCTGAAGATTTTGCGAAAAATGGTGGAGTGCTATGGAGTTCCTGTCCATCTGACATTTAATTCTCTGTATTATACACCAGAGCAGTATCCGGTGATTGCGGACATCATTTCACAGTGCATGGACTGTGGATTTGAGACATTTATTATCGCAGATCCTGCACTGATCGTATATTTGCGCAGGCAGAAGATCCCGTGCCGGAT
>JALEVQ010000067.1 GCA_022788205.1 Robinsoniella sp.
AAATGAAGGATTGAGAATATTAGAAGTAGCATAGAAACTATGGATAAGAACCGTAGGAACTACGGGGATAGCTTGGTAAATATCTTTTCAGTAGAAAGGAGTTCCCAAGAATCTCGTGGCTTTAGCCATGAGAGGTTCAAACATAATACTTTCTCCTCGACAGGGATCATAATAGAAATATCCGTCTGTTTCTTTGGGACACTCTCAATCTGTATATCCGCCTTCCCATTAAAAAACAGCTGCAGGCGCAGATAAACATTGGAGAGTCCGACCTTTCCGGTGGGTTCCTCGGAAGATTTCATCTGTTCTGTGACGGATGAGAGCTTTTCGGGAAGAATCCCTTCCCCATTGTCCGTAATACGGATAATCCCTCGGTGATTCTGACTGTCGTAGATGGTGCGGATCGTGATCTCACCGCCGTCTATATACATTCCAACCCCGTGTACAATGGAATTTTCTACCAGGGGCTGCAGAATCAGATTTGGGATCAAAACCTGATGAAAACATTCATCGAGATAAAATTTAAAATGGATGCGGTCTCCAAAGCGCTCTTCCTGGAGAGAGATATAATTTCCCAGCATCTCAATCTCATGCTCCAAGGTCACCGCTTTGTTGGAGTAGTCCAGTGTGTAGCGCAGCAGAGAGGCGGTTGTCTTCAGAAGCCTCACAGTGGAAAAATCATTTTCCATATATGCTGAGTGTGAGATCATATTCAGCGTGTTAAACAAAAAATGCGGGTTGATCTGCATCTGAAGATTTTTGAGTTGACTGTGCCTGAGCTGGCTGCTCATCTTTGAGATCGTCAGCTCTTGCTCTTTGAGCTTTAGCTGTGCATTCATATATTCCATGCGCTGCTCCATCTGAGACTTCAGTCTTCTCGTCATATTTTCAAACACGCCAAGTAAGATTTTAATTTCATCATTGGATGTGACAGCGGAGGAAGAAATATCGGTATCTTCCAGGTTGTCCAGGTCCATATTTTTCGCAGTGTCCGTCAGAGTCTGAATCGGTTTTACGATATTGCTCTCCATATTTTTCACACATAAAATAATATAGAAAATACAGCAGACCAGATCGAGACACAGCAGGGAAAAGAAAATGCGTCTGTTCCTCGAAAGAAGCTCTTCGTGACTCTGGTGATACTGCACCAGAAGGTGATATAGATTCTGGTAAGTGTTTTCCATCCGGATATAGAGTCTGTTGGAAGCGTAAAACAGCTGATTCAGGGAGGGGGCGTCTTCTTTTTGTGAGACTGCCTGTTGAATCAGGCGGATCTGAAGATCATAGTGGTCAAGAAGACCGGAGAGATCATCGACCTCGCGCATAAAAAGGGTATCAATCTTTAACTGATATAACTCAGAAATATAGGAGTCCAGAGAAGCCTTGCCGCTCCTTAGGGACTGATAGATACTATTCTCCTTTTTGAGGACATAATGATATAACTGTTGATGTTCTTCCGTGAGCTGGGAGTAAAAATTGTTGAGTAAAAATAATTGTTGTTTTTCTTCCGTCATCTGGTGAACCGTCCCGAAATAAAAGGTAGTTCCAATCAGAAAAATCAGAGACAGAATCAAAAAAATTTGTCTCAGATAGCGAAAGAATTCGGAGCGGATAGTCTGGGGAGCGTCTTTTTGTCTTAATAAAAATACCATACTTGATCCTCATAGGAAATCTCAGAAGTTTGATTTTCCTGTGCAATGTTCTCTTGGGTGATAAGGGAATTCTCAGTGAAGAGATATTCGTCTGCTGATTGTCCGCTTGTCAGCTGGTACAATACCTGGACACCCTGATATCCCTCGTCATAGGGAGACTGAGAGATGGAACAGAGGTAGGTGCCGTCTAAAATATGACTCCGGATGGTTGCGGTGTCATCTGTCGCAGCGATCGTCAGGTCAAAAGAAAAGTCGGTATCTTTTAGAATGTTGCCAACCATAGCGGAGGTGAATGCCTCGGTCAGATAAAGCGCATTGACTTCGGGGTGTTCCATCAGAAGCTGTGGGACTTTCTCTAAAATCTCGAGCTGGTCGGAGTGACATTCTAAAATCTCCACAATCTTTACACGGTCATGCAGTTTCATCTCATCGGTAAAGCCGCTGATTCTCTGCTGCTGATTCAGATTTTCCAGATCGGCGATCACGATCGCCACCGATAAATCCTGGCTCGTCTGCTGAATCATGTACTGTGCCGCCAGTGTTCCCATGCGGTAATTATTGCTCCCGATATACACATCTCGACTGCTCTCGGGGAGATCGCTGTCGACAAGGACAACAGGGATCCCGTGATCGCTGGCGTTTTGGATCGCATCGAGAAGCTCCTGACAGTCAGCAGTGCCGGCAGTGATGATGCCGTCAACACCGGAGGAGACAGCGGCGTTGATTTCGTCTGCCTGCTTTTGCGGGTCAAGCTTGTCAGAGCAGACGAGTTTTGTGTTTGTGTGAAAAACTTCATCTGCGTCTAAACTACCCTGCGCGATGGGCAGCCATTGAAGCGGTGCGATCAGTGTAAAGCGTTTCTCATAGGTATCGGCAACCGTGCTGTGATGGAAAGTTTTTATCGAAAACAGGAACAAAAACAAGGTCAAAATGCAGATAAAAACTTTGAGAAAGATAGCCACATTTTTGCTCTTGACAGAAAAAAAGTGTTTGATCTTGTGAAAAGCCATAGTAAGTCCTCCGAAACATTTCAGAAACAGGTGTGTTGTTTTTTATTTTATCATACAAGCAAGAGATTTTCTATCGTTTTTGATATATGTGAGATTTCTGCAAAAAACTCCCCCGCTTCCAAATTGATACAGAAAGCGGGGGAGTGATCGTCTTATTTCCACAGATATTCTTCAGCGAAAATCTTGATCAGCTGTGGCCAGGTGTTCCAGTCGTGGGAACCGTAAACTTCAGCGTATCCAAAAGCGTATCCTAAATCTTCAAAGGTAGATTTCAAGGTGTGGATGGTCAGATCCATCTGTGAGATATCTTCTTTTACAAGTCCGAAGTCGTAAATTCCGCCGCCCATCAGGACAGAAGGAAGAGCTACAGCGTCGATATCGCTCTCTGAGAAGTCTAAATTCGTGTCTGCTGCGCTGAAGATACCGAAATATCCGAACTGATCCCACTTGTCAAACAGCACGTTTGTGGTGATCATGCCGCCCATGGAAAGACCAGCATAGGCACGACCGTCAGCTTCTGTGGATACATTATAATTTTCTTCCATATATGGAATAATACAATTCATCAGGTTCTCGATCAGAGAATCGCCCACGGAGAAGCCTTCCATGTAAGGATTGTTGTCCATGGTAACGATGATCATCGGGTCTACTTTATCTTCTGCGATCAGATTGTCAAAGATATAGTCGACACTTCCGCCTGCGAACCAATCGACTTCATTTCCGCCGCCGCCGTGTGACAGATATAACACCTTGTATGGGTCAGCGCTGTCTGCATCGTATCCGCTTGGAAGATAGACACCGAGAGGTCTCACATCTCCGTTGCAGTCGGTATAGTTTACATACTCAACCGTACCGGATTCTTCTGCTGCGCGCGGTGCCATGTAGGAGAAATCGATGGAATCAGACTGTTTCTCAGCGTCATATGGCACATAGAACGTACTTCTGTTGTAAGCATTTCCGTTCTCAACGCCAGATGCTTCCATCGGGTTGGTAGGATCTTCTAATTTTTCTTCTGATCCATCTACGTGGAAGACATACTGATAATGACCGGAAGGAAGCGGCATCGATACGGTCCAGTAATCGGTTCCTTCTACTTTCTGAAGCGGTTCTGTGTAAGCTTCATCTCCAGCTTCGAACATTCC
>JALEVQ010000082.1 GCA_022788205.1 Robinsoniella sp.
AATCTAAGGAAACAGAAAATACGTATTGCTGCTGAATTGCCAGAAGCAATAAAACAAGCTTTTTCTACTGTTTGTCAATCGGACTGTATAGGGTGGTTTCGTTCATGTGGTTGCATGCAATAATTTATTGGATTGCTATAAATTTCCTCCGATATCATAAAGGTATGTTATCGTTTTGTCCAAAGTATGGTTATTCTCACGGATTAATTGATCCAGTTCATCATAAATGTAAGTGGTGCTTCCTGTGGCATCTGTGATTTTTTTAATATTTCCATTCGTATCATACGTATAACTTAACGTATCATTGCCATTTTTCATGGTCTGAAGCATCGAACTCTTTGAGCCGTTGCTACTTGATACATACGTATAAGAAGTCGTAAATGCTGGGGCATTCCAACTTTGTTTACTTATTCTTCCCAATGCATCATAAGTTGTGCTACGTGTAAATCCCCTCAGAGAAGTTTGCACTTCCCGTCCGTCATCGTCATATGCATAAGATTCACTCACGTAAGAATTTCCAACTGTGCGATACATCTTCACCAGATTATTATTTTCATCATAAGTATATTCATAACTATTGCCTGATTCATCTACTACCTCGCACAGACGATCTAACAAATCATAAGATAAAGTGAAAGAATTCAAAAGGATGTGAGACTTGGAAAAGTACGCCATGAATCAAAATATTTAGCGATCAGGCATTTTCATACAGAGAAAAACCGGAGTATAGAATAGATGTGCAAACAGCTTGAAATATCAAGGGATGCTTATTACAAACGATTACATCGTGAAGTGCCTTATGAGGGACTTGAAAATATCAGACTTGCAGAACTTATCAAAGAGTATGATGAACGCTTTTGTCATATCCTGGGATACCGGCGAATGACATCCTGGATCAATCATTTTCATCATACCCGCTACAGCAAGAACAGGGTTCACAGGACAGATATCACTGTAAAACGCCATTAGAAGTACGCCAGGAAGCATTGGCATGTGACATACTGACAGAATACCCGATTTCCGAAAACAAACGAATAAGCCAATACAAAGAGAAATGGTGTGCATAGAAAAACGCCTGCACTCCAAAGTGAAATGCAGGCATCATCTATACTTAATTTTAGATATTTCTCCTGTCTGCTTGACAAGGGACATATCACTCCATCACGAAGTGTTTTTTATCTCACTTCTTGCTGCAAAAATCGTTCTATCTATTTTGCTCTTGTGCGGATCTCTTCTTTCACCGCTGTGATGAAATCATCGAGAGATTTCTGTCCCAGATCTCCATCTTTGCGGCTTCTGACTGCAACGAGATTCTCTTCCTCTTCTTTTGCACCTGCAATCAGCATGTATGGGATCTTCTGGGTCTGTGCCTCGCGGATCTTATATCCGATCTTCTCAGAACGTGTATCAATCTCAGCACGGATACCTGCGTCTTTGAGTGCCTGTAATACCTTCTCACCATACTCAGCGTATTTGTCAGAGATCGGCAGCACTTTTACCTGAACCGGTGCAAGCCATGTCGGGAATGCGCCTGCGAAATGCTCGATCAGGATACCGATGAAACGCTCAATAGAACCGAATGCTACACGGTGAATCATGATTGGTCTGTGCTTCTCACCGTCTGCACCTGTGTACTCCAGGTTAAAGCGCAGCGGCAGCTGGAAGTCAAGCTGGATGGTTCCGCACTGCCACGTTCTTCCGATGGAATCCTGCAGATGGAAGTCGATCTTTGGTCCGTAGAATGCTCCGTCTCCTTCATTTACTACGTAGTCGAGACCCAGATCATCCAGGGCACTTCTCAGACCATCCGTTGCCATCTCCCAGTCTTCATCGCTTCCCATACTGTCCTCCGGACGTGTGGAAAGTTCTACGTGATATTTAAATCCAAACAGGCTGTAAACTTCATCAATCAGTCTCGCAACACCTTTAATCTCATCTTTGATCTGCTCTGGTGTCATGAAAATATGAGCATCATCCTGTGTAAAGCAGCGCACACGCATCAGTCCGTGCAACTGTCCAGATTTCTCATGGCGGTGAACCAGTCCCAGTTCTCCCATACGCAGAGGCAGGTCACGGTAGGAACGTGGCTCAGACTGATATACGAGAATTCCGCCTGGGCAGTTCATCGGTTTGATTGCAAAATCCTGCTCATCGATCACAGTGGTGTACATATTGTTTTTGTAGTGATCCCAGTGACCGGATGTCTCCCACAGACTTCTGTTGAGCATGATCGGTGTGGAAATCTCCTGATATCCGTTTTTGTTGTGAAGCTCATGCCAGTAGTCGAGCAGCGTGTTTTTCAGAATCATTCCCTTTGGCAGGAAGAATGGGAATCCCGGACCTGCATCGTGCATCATGAACAGTCCCAGCTCACGTCCCAGTTTTCTGTGGTCACGTTTCTTTGCCTCCTCGATCATGGTCAGATACTCATCCAGATCTGCCTTTTTCGGGAAAGCAGTTCCGTAGATACGAGTCAGCATCTTGTTGTGCTCGTTTCCTCTCCAGTATGCACCTGCAAGGCTTGTCAGCTTAAATGCCTTGACTGGCTTTGTGCTCATCAAGTGAGGTCCTGCACACAGATCGACAAACTCGCCCTGCTGATAGAAACTGATCTCGGCATCTTCCGGCAGATCTTCAATCAATTCTACTTTGTATGGCTCCTGGCGCTCTTTCATGAAAGCGATTGCCTCTGCTCTCGGCTTTGTGAAGCGTACGATCGGCAGATCTTCTTTTACGATCTTCTTCATCTCAGCCTCAATCTTCTCCAGATCCTCGGAAGTAAATGGAGTCTCTCTGTCCATATCATAGTAGAATCCGTCTGCGATGGACGGTCCGATTGCAAGTTTTGCATCCGGATACAGACGTTTTACTGCCTGTGCCATGATGTGGGAAGTTGTGTGACGGTATGCAGCAAGACCTTCCGGATCGGAAACGGTGTGAATGTTCAGCTCACAATCCTTGTCGATCACATATCTCAGGTCTACTTTCTCCCCATCAACCTCACCGACTGCTGCCATTCTTGCCAGACCTTCGCTCAGATCCTTCGCGATATCGATGACAGACATTGGTTTGTCATATTCTTTTTTTGATCCATCTTTTAATGTGATAATCATCTCTGTTTTTCCTTTCTCTATTATAGTTCCATATTTTGATGTTGGGGTCAAAAGTCTTTGACCCTGGTATCATATTTTTCTTCTATCTCGGACATATCCGCCAAAAAGAAAATCCCCTGCAGTCTTTTGGACTGCAAGGGACGAATACTTAACGTGATTCGCGGTTCCACCCTAATTGTTATGAAAACCACTCATTTTGACGATAACGGGGTCACCGGACCGGATTGGGGCCACTCAAAGGTAGTTTTCGGCTGTTTTCCGCTAAGGCACTTCCAGCATATATGCCTCTCTCTGTGAACTTCCGGCAGCTTACTCTTCTTCTCAACGTGTTGTCCTTATCAAGAATCAATAAAATTTTCCTTCGTTCTTTATCATATAACCGGAAAGGACACCTGTCAAGAGGAAAAGCGTTATTCTACCTGTGATTTTTCCGTCTGTACATAGTCGATGAGCCCGTCTTCTCCCATCACTGGAGAATTTGCCCTCTGTGTACTTCTAAGGCTGTCATACTCTGGACTCGCCATAAAGGTCTCATAGGAAACAACATCGACATCTTCATTCAGTTCTCCCATCTGCATGGAGTTCATGACAACGCGCAGAACGTTCATCGCTGCTCTCTCTGACACTCCAACAGCTAAAGCACGTTGGGTTCTTATATACATTCACTTCCAAATATACTCGAAAGCATATAAGACTAATGAATTTCTATAAGACTTTTACTATCAAAGATACCTCTGTATCCATTAGCGATAGCAT
>JALEVQ010000089.1 GCA_022788205.1 Robinsoniella sp.
TAAATGAAGGAGTGAGAATATTAGAAGTAGCATAGAAACTATGGATAAGAACCGTAGGAACTACGGGGATAGCTTGGTAAATATCTTTTCAGTAGAAAGGAGTTTCCAAGAATCTCGTGGCTTTAGCCATGAGAGGTTCAACAAATTGTAGAGAAAACTCTGGCGTAAATGAGAAATCTGTGTTAAAATTTAAGCGAATCAAGACATTCCCGCACCTCAGAGATATGGGGCTTGAGGCGCAGGAGGGGACTTACATGGACATGCAGTGACGGGCAGAAGTGCCGCATGGAGATCACTTGGAACGTTCACAGGTACCCGGTAGAAAAGTTATCAATTTAAGAAACAATTTAGGAGGACATTTAAAATGTCGGTTGTAAAAGAATTAATATGTACAGAAGCAGATGGATCACTCAGTTTTGGAAATTATGAATTGGGTGCAAAATCAAAGAAAGAAGATTTTGAGTATAACGGAGACTTATATAAAGTCAAAACCTTCAAAGAGATTACAAAACTGGAGCGCAACGGAATGTTCGTCTATGAATCTGTTCCAGGAACGACGGTCAGCCATTTTGTGGAGGATGAAAAAGAGCTGAGCTTTGAAGTAGAGGGCATGGAGGATGCACAGATTACAGTAGAGCTGGAAGAAGAGACAGAATACAGTATCTGGATCGACGGAGAAGATGTCGGAACGATGAAGACAAACAAGGGCGGAAAATTAAGTATGAGTGTTGAACTTGAGAATGCAGATAAGGCTTCTGTGAAGATCAAGAAAGCATAAACAGGCAACCATAAAGAGAACAGAGGAGTGCTGCAAAAGTAGAAAAGCTGCTTTTGGAAGGACTCCTTTTTCTGTCTCGTGGGGAAGATCTTTTACAACATACAATAGTCCTTGGAAAAAGAAAAATAGAAGATAAAGAAGAGAAGGAAAATGGTAAAAGGAAAAAAAATAGTATATTTTTGTCAAAATTGTGGATATGAATCGAGCAAGTGGATGGGACAATGTCCTGGCTGCCGTGAATGGAACAGCTTTGTGGAGGAGACGGTATCAAAGACAGTGAAATCAGATGGCATGCGCGGAATGAGTGAAGAGAAGAAGCCAGTGACGCTTGCGGGCATTCCGATGGAAAAAGAGGTGCGCATGACATCGGGAATGGATGAGCTGGATCGCGTGCTGGGAGGAGGAATTGTACACGGATCGCTCATTCTTGTCGGAGGAGATCCGGGTATCGGAAAATCGACATTGTTACTTCAGGTATGTAAAAATTTGACCGATCAGAAGAGAAAAGTACTGTATATTTCAGGCGAGGAGTCGCTTGCCCAGATTAAGATGAGAGCAAAGAGAATCGGCGAATTTGGGGATACATTGTATCTGTTGTGCGAGACGAATCTGGAAATGATAAAAAAGGCGATTGATCAGATGAAACCGGAGGTTGTTGTGATTGACTCGATCCAGACAATGTATCATGAAGAGGTTTCTGCGGCTCCGGGGAGTGTTTCTCAGGTCAGGGAGACAACGGGGATCTTGATGCAGATTGCAAAGGGAATGAACATTACGATTTTTATTGTGGGTCATGTGACAAAGGAAGGCGTAGTGGCAGGACCGCGGGTTCTGGAACATATGGTAGACACCGTTTTATATTTCGAAGGCGATCGCCATGCAGTGTATCGCATTCTGCGCGGGGTGAAGAATCGATTTGGTTCTACAAATGAGATCGGTGTTTTTGAGATGAGAACGGAAGGGCTGGTGGAGGTAGAAAATCCATCCGAATTTATGCTCAACGGAAGACCGGAAGATGCCTCGGGATCTGTGGTGGCGTGTTCTATGGAGGGAACACGACCGATTTTGATTGAGATTCAGGCATTGATTTGCCAGAGTAATCTAGGTATTCCACGCAGAACAGCAGCAGGGACAGACTATAACAGAGTAAATCTTTTGATGGCTGTGCTTGAGAAGAGAGCAGGAATTCGCTTGTCCTCTTACGATGCCTATATCAACATCGCAGGGGGAATCAAAATGAATGAGCCAGCGATTGATTTGGGCATTGTGCTTGCGATTGTATCCAGTTATAAAGATAAAGTGATTGATGGAAAAACGATTGTTTTCGGAGAAGTGGGATTGAGTGGAGAAGTACGTGCAGTCAGTATGGCAGAGCAGAGAATCTTGGAAGCAAAAAAATTAGGATTCGAGAAAGTGATCTATCCAAAAGTATGTGAAAACGGGCGAATTCAAGTGACAGGAATCGAGTTAGTGGGAGTTTCCAATGTGAGAGAGGCAATCAAGGCGATTTTGTAAGGTTTGCGGGGAAGCAGTCAGCCAAGAGTCCCAGTGTGATATCGCAAGCAGACGATGGCGTACACGATGATGTGCACAATGCCATACGTCAAAACGAAAAGATAGGAATGCTCTAGCCGCCAGTGTTTTCTTGACGGAAACAAAGACAATGGGTAATTGACAGAATAAACGCATGAATGAAAATGACTGATTATTTTTGATAAAAGATATACGAAGTTGCTAACGTGTTTTTTTATAATTGGCATTCTTTTACAAGGAAAATAGTGTATACTATACTTGGAAATGAAACAGGAGTACTAC
>JALEVQ010000094.1 GCA_022788205.1 Robinsoniella sp.
AACGAGAGAGGTATTCACTTGGGAAAGAAAAAAAGCTGACAAATTGTTTTTGGCTGTTCACGGAAATACGCAGAATGGACAGATTGCAAGAGATGATTGGAAATCGCTATTAAGAGACAATACTCAGTGGCAACTGGAAACAATACAAAGTGCCGAGCCAGACGGATATGGAACATATCGCTGGAGCTATAACATGGTGTCCTATGCACCAGTGGCAAATGCGATAGAAAAAATGCAAAACAAAGGCTACACGAAGATTGTTTGTGGTGGTTTTTCAGCAGGATGTGATATGCTCTTGCGAGCGATTGTATTTACACCTGCACGTTGTGATATGTTGATTTTGCAAAGTCCATGGATTCCAATACTGCAAGATCATTCAGAAGGGTTGGTGAATGCTTTCAAGCAAAAAAACATTGCCCTAAGGATTTTATGCGGCTCAGATGACGAAGATTGCCTTCCAATGGCAAAGCAGTTGTTTGAGGTAACAACCAGGGAAGGGATTCATGTGGAGATTGCTATCCAAGAAGGGAATCGTCATCAATTTCCCAAGGAGTCATTTGCTTTACAAGATTTATAATAATACTGCGCCCTACCGAACGACAGGTAGCATGTAAAAAAGAATGGAGAATTAAAAGAAGTCCACGGTTTGCGCAGAGCAGATGGTTGTTTGAGTCATAATTTCTCCGGATAGAACAGGAATATCAATTTCATCCATGAAGTTGAAGAAAATCTTGATGCGCTGTTGCCGCTTGCCGCGGGACTTGTCCGGGGCATACACAAGTATCTTCTTGATATACTCATTCACAATCGTCGGCGTCAGTTCAGTCACATCTACATACTTCTCGGTCAGAGCAATCACCCAATGCTCTTTATCAGCAGGGCGACACCCGAACCAAGAGGAAGCAGCTTGCTGGGCTAATTTTGCAAAAGACCTAACTTTTGGTTAATGTTTGTTTTTTTAAATTCACTGTACAATGTTTGTATAGTGGATTTTTGTACACAATGAAACGAGAGGAAAAACGAACATAAAAAGCTGGAAAAAATATGCAGCGCTTTAGAAAAATTTGATGGAGGATGATATAAAAAACATGAAACGGTTCTTTTGGTTGCTGACGCTGGTGCTGTTGAGCCTTGTCCTGCTGGCAGGCTGGGACAATCCGGACAGCAACTTGCACGACACCGATGTGATCGATGAACCCGATGAGTACCACGTTGCGGTGGAGGGTCGCTGGGCGTGCGCATACTATTGCATAGAGTTCGACGCGGAAGGCAACTGGAAGCTTTAGTCCATCGACGGCGATGGCGATGTGGTGGATGTGGCGGACGAAGGTTATCTTTGGTATTGCGAGGAACAGGGGCAGGCCATCTATATCTGCAGCACCCTGGACCGTTTCATGGACGGCGGCGGTATTGGACTGGATGGTGACCGGCTTTGGATCAGCATTTACAGCTACTTGGACTTCTGCTTCGAATACCTCGATGGACGGGGAGGTCATTGGCAAGGCGCTACCGGCTCGAATTGGGATGATGAATACCGCGAGGATTTCGAACTGTATCATCGGGATATTTCGGAGTTTGAGGGTACTTGGTATTACAATAACGACCTTTTGGCAGAAAGCTACATTATGATCGACGGCGATGGAAACTGGAGCTTTTACCAGTGCACACCCGGCGACGCTGAGGCTACGGAAATAGACACCGGCACCTTTGCCTACGACATGGATGAAGCCGGTATCTATTATGCGAACTCCATGTATTATGACGATATGTCGTATCTGGTGTTTGACTTTGATGAAGGCGTTCTCATCTGGGGCGATGAAGGCACTTATTACTGGATGGAGAATTGGCGAGAGTGTCATCAACGGTGCGATCAGGGATGTGCTGGGCGATGATGTGGAATATAACCCGTTGGGCGTATTAAAGCCGGGCGGAAAAATGCACGTTGCGATACAGAACGGGCACAACCTCTTTGAATCTGGGAAAGGCTATGATGATGCGGAAGGGCTGCGTCAGAAATTTTCGGAAGAACTGCGCCGGCTTACCGATATCATCGACACACTGAACGGGAAGGAAAGAAACGTATGACGCTGGGAATTGCTGTTATTCTGTTGGTACTGGCTGTGGCAAGTATCGTGCTGATTTTTTTGTATTTGCGCAAAAAACCAAAACTGCGCATCATTTGTCTTGTGCTGTTGTCTGTGATCGCATTGGTTCTTGTTGGATATATCGCTCTGACTTTGATTTTTGTAGGTGCGGTCAGCAACCAACCGCCTGCGTGACAGTGATAAGTTTGAATTACTTCCTTATCGCTGTTAAGCCAAGGCTTTCCGGGGTTTTCTTTTATCCAAAATCGCTGATACTGTTTGTCCTGATTTGAACTGATTTGGCACGGTTTGACCAAATGTAAGATACCTGTATTTGAGCAATGACGAAACCAGTGTACTTTTGAAAAGTCTGGTTCGGCTCAAAAATGCCCTCATTCGTGAGGGACGATATACCGACTGTGTGGATGAACTGATTCTCAAAGTCATGGAAGCATCGGTAGAGAAATTCAAAACTACATAACAAATATTACAAAAGACCGTTTGTTCTGTACTGGAATGGACGGTCTTTTTTTGTACCTATACATAGCCGTCTGCTTCGCCGCAGACGGCTAAATCTAAGAAAAGGAGATACCAGTAATCCTTGCTGTTCTGAAAGTATTATACGATAACGAGGATGCAATTGATGAACTTGCCAAATAATGAGAGACAAAGGTCCCTCTCTCAGTTCATGCGGTTATTCTGGGTTTTTTCCTATCAGAAAATGCCGTTTGAACAGGAGGTGGAACAGTACGCTGTGACGGGCGGTGTTCCTAAGTATCTGGAGTTTTTTGTATGAGAAACCAAACTTCCTGCTGAAAAGTGAATCTGTAACAACAGTGAACTATTTCTCCATCATCAAAGCCATTGCAGACGGAAACCAC
This sequence comes from Robinsoniella sp., assembly GCA_022788205.1. GTDB lineage: Bacteria > Bacillota > Clostridia > Lachnospirales > Lachnospiraceae > JAGZHZ01. Next base: position 2,966 of record JALEVQ010000094.1, read on the forward strand.
AAGCTGGGCAAGATTGCCGGTGTGTTGGGGCGGGAAACTTCCGCTTTGACACCATATCTGTCTACACTTGCACGCAGCGTATGCTTGATACTGCCCAAAAAACACCGGGTTGCTCCTGATCAATGAGGATCATTTGGTGTGATCTTTATTTCAGCACAAATCGCACATTTGCAGATGCTTTCGGTCTTTGTCCTATCGATGTAGAGCTCTTTCAGCGTAATGAGGGGGCGAACAAAGGTGATTATTACAGTGGAGATTTACGAACAGATCCGTAAGATTCGGCTGGACGGCTTCGCGCCCATGCTCGGAAGCAAGGAAAAGGAGTGTGACAATCATCGGTTGATTTATTCAACCAAAATCAACTACGAGTCCGTTGTAGTTGATTTTGGCTACTGTTACAATAGTGGTAGAGGTGTGCGCCAGTTCGGTGCCAAATATATAACTGGTGGGAATCCAGTCTGGTAAGACCTAGCAAGTCTCCAGTACCGAGTCCTTGGGATGAAAGGAAGTGAATAGTCGAGACAAAGTCTACTCGACGATAAACATGAAAGAAATTAATATTGCTCGAACAATCATAAATAAGCGTAAAGAAAAGGGACTAACACAAGATGATCTTGCAAGCTACATTGGTGTTTCCAAGGCAGCTGTCTCAAAGTGGGAAATCGGGCAGAGCTATCCAGATATCACGCTCCTCCCACAGCTTGCCGCTTTTTTCAATATCACTATAGATGAGTTAATGGGGTACGAGCCGCAGATGAGCAAAGAGGATATCCGCAAATTGTATCTGAGCCTGTCCTACGATTTTGCAGTAAAACCGTTTGATGAGGTCATGGAGGAGTGTCGCAAAATTACAAAAAAGTATTTTTCATGCTTTCCATTACTTTTTCAAATAGGCACATTGATTGTGAATAACAGTATGGAAGCTGGTGATAGAGACAGAAGCATGACTGCTATTGAGGAGGCTAAAGAGCTGTTTATTCATGTAAAAAGTGACAGTGGGGATGCTGAGCTTTGCCGACTTGCACTTAACATGGAGGCATTCTGTGCCTTGACGCTGGGGAAAGCAGAAGAAGTGATAGAGAGTGATAGAGCTGCTTGAGGGAACAGGTAACAAGATCATCAGTACAGAGACGTTGCTTGCACCGGCATATCAAATGCTCGGCAAGCAAAGACAGGCAAAGTCAGTATTGCAGATAGGAATCTATCAACATATGGTGTCTCTTTTTGACGCACTCAGCAACTATCTGTCGCTTTGCATTGATGAGACGGAACAGTTTGAGGAAACATACAGACGAGCTCTTGCTGTTATAGAGACTTTTGACTTAAAAAATCTTCATCCTGCACTGTTGGTGAAATTCTACATCATTAGCGTCCAAGGGTATACCATGCTGGGAAATACAAACAAAGCCCTTGAAATCCTTGAAAATTATGCACAACTTGTCACAGGAGATATTTATCCGCTTAAGTTTAAGGGAGACGATTACTTCAATTTACTTGAAGAGTGGATAGAAACGTTAGATTTAGGAGATGCCTTTCCACGCGATGATAAGATTATTTGCCAAAGTATGGTTGACGGTGTCGTCAAGAATCCTGCCTTTACCGCGCTTTCTGATGAACCTCAATTTCAGAGAATTGTGGAAAGATTAAAAAGTAAATTATTGGGAGGTGGGGTATGAGTGCAGTCTTAGCGGAAAACTGCATCAGCGGGATTATGCCCTGGAAAAATAGAATAGGACTTTGTTTGTATCTATAAAACTGACACAATTAGCTTAAAAATCTGTCTATCGCAGATAGACGAAATATTCTAAAATATCAGCATAAGTAAAAAGGAAAAGGAGCAGTTATATGAAAGCATTTATTTCGTCTGCACTTCCATGGGTGATGATGGGAATTGCATTGGCTTTGTTGGCAGTAAACCACGGAAGAGAAAAGCAAAAGGATGAGAGGCGAGGTACACGCATCGCAGTAGGAGCTGGATTGGGCTTCTTGCTGGGGGTGGCGCTGAATAGTTGTGGATTATGGGAAGAGCATATGATTGGTTTTTTGCTTGGCCCTCTGTGGGGAATGACGCTGGGAACAATTTACAGAAGCGAAGAAGCCTAGAAAAAGGAAAACCAAAACAGAAAGCTGGAAAAGAGAAAACTGCACAGATGATAGAAGGTGATTATCGTTATCTTTTAAATGCTGGGAAGATGTTTTTACAACCTCTCAGAACTTCGGTTCCGGGAGGTTTTTTTGCGTCTCGATTTTTTTTATCGCAAACATGATAAAAAACAAAGAATATGCCCCAAAATCTGGCTGTGAGATGCTGAGAGGAGATAACTTGTCCGGTGTGAGAAAGAAAATTTATCAATTTTCGTGTTGAGGGGGTCATGAGGGAATGCTATAATAAACAGGAAAAGCAACTGCAAAAAGGCAGAGGATTTAGATTTACGAAAGAAAAATAAATGGTGGTGTGAGATAGGTGAACGGACAGGAAAAAGTAATTTTCACAAAGGAAGAGTTAGCCAAGCGAGTAAAAGTCCCTGCGATCGTGGAGCAGGACTTGAAGCGGATTATCAGCGAACGGCTGGAACAGTGCGGTCTTTACTTCCGTGTGTTTTCCAGAATTAAGACGGCTTCCTCGATGGCACATAAATTTGAGATGAAAGAATATGGAGGAGACAGAAAAATCCAGGATCTGGTGGGCGTGCGCATCAATCTCTATTTCGATGATGATATGGACATCTGTAAAAATATCATGGAGCACACCTTTGATGTTCTGGGATGGTCTACCTCTGAGCGCAGCGAAGAGGAATTTAAGCCGGCAAAGCTAAATGGCGTTTTTCGCCTCCCTGAGTATCTGAAAGATGAAATCTCTTCGGATACATGGGAGATGTCCATCGATGACACATTTGAGATCCAAATCAAGACCATGTTTTTTGAGGGATGGCATGAGATCGAACATGACATGAGATATAAAGGGGAAGAACTTTGGAGTCATTATCCGGGGTTTTCAAGGTACTTGAACAGTATTCTCGCAACGCTGGAGCTGTGTGACAAGTCGATGGTGACACTGTTTGAGGATCTGGGACATGCATTGTACAAATCAGGCAGATGGAGCGATATGATCAAAAGTCATTTCAGGCTGAAACTGGGGGAAGCCTCGCTGTATCCGGAGGTGGAGGAGCTTTTAAACAAAGATCAGGAACAAGTGGACAGTCTTGCCAAGAGAATCTATAAGACACGCAAATCGGTTCTGGTGGATCAGCTTCTGAAGCGCAGCCGTAAGATACCGATCAATGTAAATACGATCATTGCGCTGCTCAATGACAGCCAGTTCCACGACAGCCGTCTCACGGCGATTTTTAAAGAGAGGGATGTCTATAACGATGGCAGAGAGGACAGTCTTGCAGAGTCGAGACATTGTGAGATGCGACCGCTGACGAGACATACCGTGTTTCAGATGTGCACGCAGGTGGATGGGAGCAGGCTCAAGACAGACCAGCCGATCAGCAATGAGCTGATTTTCGAGCAGGCTGCCGACTATATCTATCGATGGATTGTGCAGCGGTACGGAGGGCTGTTTAAGGATATGCCGCAGGAGACAACGACATACCATGCGGATGTACTTGCTTATCACGTAAATGTGAAATTCGACCGAGAGAAGCACACGATGAATATGCATGTGCGCCATATGGATCTGGAGGTGGGCGGAAGAATCTGGTATTCAGAGGCATGCCTGGAAATCGACGGACAGGACAGGGTGATGCTGAAACTGTGCAATGGATATGCAGAGCCCCAGAAGGAGCATCACTTTGTGCAGGACAGTGCCGGAATCTTTTTCAGCTATCCGGGATATTACAAGTCAATCACAGACAATATCGGCATTTTCAACGGCATCGAATGTATGAACCGCAGAAGAATCTTAAAAGAAGAACAGATTCCTGTCTTAAAAGCAGCGCTTGAAAATACAGAGCGCACCTTTCCGATTGTGGTCATTATCTCGAAAGAGGACAAGGATGGGATGATGGATGAAGACTGGCTGTGTCAATTTCGGGTTTCTGATTTTACAAGGACTGTGTGGAGGTATGCCCATGTCTTTACCTGCTATGAGAACGTGGGGAAAAAACTGCTGGAGGTGCTTGGGGTATGCAGCAAAGAAGAGAATCAAAAAGAGATTCCGCGCCTCTATATTTTCTGGCCGGATGGAGATTTTGACGATTTTGGGGAAGAAGACGTCAAAAACTGCAGTTTTGGTCGCCATCTGGAGGCAAGAGGCGATGCGCGCACATACGATATTGTCAGGGGAGGTCAGGCATTCTATCACAAGATTGTCACAGATCTGCGCGACTGGAATGTATCGGCTCATATGTGGGAAGGATTTAAATTGGAAATCATGACGGAGATACCAGGATAAAGAAAAACGAACAGGTCGGTGAAGCGTGTCGGAAACAGAGCTTGACAAACAGAGTAAAATCTTTTATGATGACATGGATGGTTTCGCAGTTTAAAGTGATAAAATCTACAGCAAACGGACATGACGCCTGGCGGCGTCACCGCCAATCATAAAAGCCCACCGGATTGCTCTGCGCAGCCAGGTGCGCAAGCGCCCTGTCTGCCGTCCACTGAGACTGGGCTTTTATAGTAAACAATGAGAAAAAGAAGCAGGAGGAATAGAAGAAATGAGCCGCAACAGACAGGGATCTCTGGTATCCTTTCGACCGGATATCCGAGTGGTAGATTGTACAATGAGAGATGGAGGATTGGTCAATAACTTTGCTTTTACCGAT
>JALEVQ010000103.1 GCA_022788205.1 Robinsoniella sp.
TTCTTACAATTTAAGCAGCGATTTGCTTCATCGATAATATGCAATGCTATATAAATACCTCCATCCCAATACAAATTAACATCCTGCTCATTTTATGATCTGTATAACATATTTTGTTTCTAAAAATATCTTTTTAATTTACAGAAGCACCGCCGACTTTCCAGCGATGCTCCTGCAAATAATCATTCTTCTTTTTCTCATTCACATCTCATTGATTTCGATTTATTAAAATTCATTAGGTATTTCTAAATCTACGATACAATGAATTTGTTTCAATTTTCTCTCCGTTGAAAAGGATCTATTGGTTTCTCACCAGCATCTTCTATATCTGACATTCCAAAATTCTCCTGCTCTTTTTGTCTGCTTTTCCGATTATTATATAAATACAATTGAAACGCATACCTTGTTTCTTTCCAAAAAGTCTGAAATGTCAGTCCCTTTGCTTTGTCATATTTCGTCGGAAAAATCATGGTAATTATTAAAGAGATCAACACGCCTGCACCGGTGTCTATTACACGTGCAATCGTGTATTGAACTACTCTGTTATTTCCTACCGTAAACATGACAACAAAATAGACAACGGTACCTGGTTGAATAGCAGAATCTGCACCAAGGGCGAGGCTGCACCACAGTACCAGACACAGCCCCATAACCAACCATATCCAATTCGGTATTCCAAAGGGTTGTTCTGTATAGAGCCTGTGAAAGGGAATTACCAGTAATCCTCCAATAAACGTTCCGATAAATCGGTTAATTCCATTATGGAAGCCTTCTTCAAACTGACTTCCTACGCCATAAGCTGCTCCAATCAGGGCGAAACATGGATTACGTCCATGAAGAAGATACTGGTAAATAACCGCCGTTGCCATGATTGCCAGAGGGGTTCTCCATATTCGTGCTGTTAATCTGGGAGATTTGAAATTCTTCATCGGAGTCAGCATCCATTTATTGTCAGTATCCGCTCTGTCCAACATCTCCTGCGGTCCCATATAATTCCCCCTTTCGATAGTTTATAGCTGTATTATTCTGATGTGGCTGATATTATTTTCTCTGCACGCTGAACCTCCTGCGGTGTAGGCGAAAGAATCTCCTTCAGTGAGTATTCCAAGCCAAGATTCTCCCATTTGTAGATTCCCAGGGTGTGGTAAGGTAGTATTTCTCTCTTTTCTACCGTTTTCAGTGTATTGAGAAATCCTGCCAATGCCTGAAGATCTTCTTCAGAATCTGTTATTCCAGGAACAAGCACATGTCTGATCCACATTGCCTTTCCGTGGTCAGACAGATATCGTGCCAGTTCCAATATGTTCTGATTATCCTGTCCTGTCAAAGCCATATGTCTTTCTCTGTTCATTTCTTTTATATCCAGAATGAACAGATCTGTGACACTCATCAGTTTCTGAAACTTCTCCAAATATTCTGTGCTGTTCCGAAAAGGTGCCCCACTCGTATCCAATGCTGTATGAACGCCGTGGCGTTTTGCAATTTCAAACAGTTCTATCACAAAGTCCATCTGCAGTAATGCTTCGCCGCCACTGACTGTGATTCCCCCATTATTCCTCCAGTATGGTTTGAATCGGTAAATCTTCTGAAACAGCGTTTCCGCTTCCCATTCTTCTCCCCCATCCATCGCCCAGGTATCCGGATTATGACAATAACGGCATCTTAAACAGCAACCTTTTAAAAAGACTACACAGCGTACACCCGGTCCGTCTACCAGACCAAAACTTTCAATAGAATGAACTCGTCCAGTCATTATAGTTTCTTATGGCAGGTGCGGGCAATGACATCCATCTGCTGCTTTCTGGTTAATGAAATAAACTTCACCGCATAACCGGATACACGGATCGTAAAATTCTGATATTCTTCTTTTTCCGGATGCTCCATTGCATCAATCAGTTTTTCCGTATCAAATACATTTACGTTGAGATGGTGTGCATCCTGTTCAAAATATCCGTCCAGGATCTGCACAAGATTTTGTTTTCTTTCTTCCTTCTCATGTCCAAGGGCATCCGGACTGATGGTCTGTGTATTAGAGATTCCGTCAAGTGCCCAGTGATACGGGATCTTTGCAACAGAATTCAGAGATGCCAGAAGGCCGTTTGCCTCAGCACCATAGGAAGGTGACGCTCCGGGTGCAAAGGAAGTATATGCCTTACGTCCATCCGGGGTTGCACCGGTAGCCTCGCCATATACAACATTTGATGTAATTGTGAGAATGGAAGTACTCGGCTTTGAATCACGGTAAGTATGGCGGCGACGAATCTTATCAAAGAATGTTCTTAACAGCCATGTTGCGATTTCATCCGCGCGTGGATCATCATTTCCGTATCTCGGGAAATCGCCTTCTATTTCAAAATCTTTCGTGATTCCCTCTTCATCACGGATGATCTTAACCTTTGCATATTTGATAGCGCTGAGAGAATCGACTACATGTGAAAAACCTGCAATACCAGTTGCAAAAGAACGTTCACAATCATTGTTGATGAGAGCCATCTCCGCTGCCTCATAATAATACTTGTCATGCATATAGTGAATCAAATTCAGTACATTTACATAAATGTCTGCCAGCCAGTCCATCCACCAGTCAAATTTTTCAATTACCTCATCATAATCGGCATATTCCGATGTAATACGCTGCATAGCAGGACCACACTGAATTCTGTGTTTTTCATCAAATCCGCCATTAAATGCATATAATAAGGTTTTTGCCAGGTTTGCTCTCGCTCCGAAAAGCTGTATTTCTTTTCCTGTTTTTGTTGCTGATACACAGCAGCAGATGGAATAATCATCGCCCCATTCTGGTTTCATTACTTCGTCATTTTCATATTGAATCGAACTTGTATCAATAGAAATCTGTGCTGCATATTTTTTAAATTTCTCCGGAAGATTCGGGCTGTACAGAACGGTCAGATTTGGCTCTGGGCTCGGTCCCATGTTTTCCAGTGTATGAAGGAATCGATAATCTGTTTTAGTTACCATGTGTCTTCCATCCAGACTTGTTCCTGCAACTTCCAAAGTTACCCAGGTAGGATCTCCTGAGAATAACTGATTGTATTCCGGAATTCGTGCGAATTTAACCATTCTGAATTTCATGGTCATGTGATCGATCAGTTCCTGTGCTTCTGCTTCTGTAAGTATTCCTTTTTCAATATCTCTATTGATATAAATATCAAGGAATGTAGAGATACGTCCCACGGACATTGCTGCACCATTCTGGGTTTTTACGGCAGCCAGATATCCAAAATAGAGCCACTGTACTGCTTCACGTGCATTTCTGGCAGGTTTTGAAATATCGTAGCCGTAGATCTTAGCCATTTCTTTCATTTCGTTCAGTGCTTTTAACTGCTGACTGATCTCTTCACGCATACGGATTACTTCATCGTACATATTTCCGCAGCCTGCACGATAGTGTGCCACTTTTTTGGCCTCGATCAGACGGTCAATACCGTATAATGCCACACGGCGATAATCTCCGACAATACGGCCACGGCCATACGTATCCGGAAGTCCTGTAACCACATGGGTTTTACGTGCCAGTCTCATTTCCGGCGTATATGCTCCAAATACCGCATCATTATGTGTTGTTACATAAGTAGTAAATATTTTTTTCAATTCCGGATTGATCTCGTAGCCATAGGTTTCTGCAGCCTTTACAGCCATCTTGATTCCTCCATATGGCATAAAGGCTCTCTTTAGGGGTTTATCTGTCTGCAGACCTACAACTGTCTCAAGGTCTTTCAGTTCTTCACTGATATAGCCTGGACCATAGGAAGTAAGGCCTGATACTACTTCTGTTTCACATTCCAATACTCCACCTCTGGCACGTTCTTCTTTCTGAAGATCCTGAACACAGGTCCAAAGTCTTTTTGTATTCTCAGTAGGACCTGCTAAAAAAGATTCATCTCCATCATATGGAGTATAGTTTTTCTGAATGAAATCACGTACATTGATTTCTTCTTTCCAGATTTCTCCACGGAAACCATCCCAAGCTCCCTTGCTGTCAAATTTTCCCGGATTAGTCATTGGCATTTCTATATCCTCCCTGTGATTTTTAAAAAGCGGGTTAGTATATGGCAGTAAAAGTAGACTAACCCGCATGAAAAGGAATTAACGATAATATCGACAATTATTTAATAAATTTTACTTCTGGATAGATTGCCTGCTTGGCAGCCTCTTTTTTCTCGTTGAAGATTACTTTGTTTTCTTCGAAAAGGTTTCTGCCCTGGGCATCAATGGAAACGATCAGCGGACCGAATTCCTTTACTTTGCTGCACCACAGTGTTTCCGGCATTCCAAGCTCATCCCAGTGATGTTCTGCAATATATTCCACTTCTGTCGCTGCTACGACTGCACATCCTGCCGGGAACACACAATGAATTGCACCAAATTCTTTGCAGGCACGTTCTGTGTTCGGTCCCATACCGCCTTTACCTACGATCACCCGGACGCCAGTAAGTTTTGTAAATTCATATTCAAATTTTTCCATACGCATAGAAGTAGTGGGACCCACAGATACCATTTCATAATCATCTTCGGTACCTTCGATTTTCCGAACAATAGGACCTGCATGGAAAATAGCTTTATCCTTGATATCATACGGAAGTTCTCTTCCGTATTCCACAAGACGACGATGTGCAACATCACGACATGTCATAAGATCACCATCCAACCAGACAATGTCTCCGATTTTAATATCTGCAAGATCATCTGCGCTTACAGGTGTAATGAGTACTTTTTTATCTCCTCTGATTTCGATCATTTTATTTACCTCCGATTATGCATTGAACTTCCATGTAGAATGGGTATCACAAGTTACTGTAAGGTCTGCGTTCACAACAATATGTCCCCGGCGGTGTGACCAACAGCCAACATTAACCGCTACACCGATTGCAGAAGGATGACGGGCAGTATTCTCAATGTTAACGCCCATAACAGAATATTTACCACCCATGCCCTGCGGTCCAAGACCGATTGCATTGATTCCGTCTTCCAGAAGTTTTTCCATTTTTGCTGCATTCGCATTTTCATTATGAGAACCGATCTGGCGCATGAGAGCTTTCTTGGAATTTAAAGCTGCCGTTTCCACAGATGTTCCGACTCCAACTCCAACAAGAAGCGGCGGACACGCATTTAAACCATAGCTTGTCATCTGGTCAAGCACGAAGTCTGTAACTCCTTCGTATCCGGCACCCGGCATAAGTACCATTGCTTTTCCCGGAAGGGTACATCCGCCGCCGGCCATATAGGCATAGATTTCACACTGATCACTGTTCGGAACGATATCCCACCACACAGTAGGAGTTCCTTTTCCGACGTTTCTTTTCGTGTTATATTCATCAAATGTTTCCACAGAATTGTGACGAAGCGGTGTTGCAAAGGTTGCCTGAACAACAGCTTCTTTTAAAAGCCCTTCCAATTCATTGATATATGGGAAATTTGTTCCGCATTTTAACCAGAACTGGATAACACCTGTATCCTGACAGCTTGGACGATCCAGCTCCACTGCAAGGTTCTGATTCTTCGTCATAGTTTCATAAAGCGCTTTTGGAAGTGCGGCTGTTTCCTGAGAGCCAAGCTCTTCCAGTTTGGCAACTACATCATCCGGCAATTTCTTTCCAATGTGGCCAACAAAATCTGCCACCATGTCTGTTAACAATTTTACATTTTCTTCGTGCATCATAAGAAACCTCCTGTTTAATATTAAATATTGTGTTTATGGATAGAACGGGAATATGATCGGGAGCATAACCATACAGAATACAAAGGAAACCAGGATCAATGGCAAACCAGATTTTACATAATCATTAAATTTGTATCCTCCAAGACCGACCACCATAGTATTTGCAGGCATTCCAATTGGTGTCGCATAAGCGCAGGAACCTGCAATTACCGTTGCAATAACCACTGCGCGCGGATCTGCTCCAAGCCCATTAGCCAGGGATACGGCAATCGGAACCATCAGCGCTGTTGTTGCCGTATTCGACATAAAGTTCGTCAACGTACAGGTTACGATAAAGATCACAAGCAGAAGAATGATCGGGTTTGGATCTGTACCCAGAAGGCCGACGATCTTATCTGCGATCAGTGTACCTGCTCCTGTGGTATCCAGTGCCTTGGCAAGTGAAAGAGATCCACCGAAAAGCAATACAACTTTCAGGTCAATAGAATTCAGTGCTTCCTTTTCACTAAGCACGCCCGTCAGAACTAAAATTACTGCTCCTACGCAGGCAGAGACCTGAATACTGACGCCAATCTGTTTTTCAAAAATCATTGCAAGGATCACACAGATCAGAATTACTAATGAAATGATCTGCTTCCACTGTGGAACTTCGCTGAAATCTCTCTGTTTTTCAATTTTTTCCGCAGAACTGCCTGTTCCTTCCGGAAGGAATTTGTATCCAATAAGAATGAAATATACAATTCCCAAAATTAACATGGGGATACCAACCGGCGCATACATAAAGAAGCTAGTAGCAATTCCAAGTTCCTGAAGTGCGTTCACGCCCATCAGGTTTCCTGGGGCACCGATGATGGAAATATTTCCTCCCAGTGCTGCAGCAAATACCAGGGGCATCAAAAGTCTGCTTCTAGAGTATCCTGACTCATCCGCAATACCACATACAACCGGGATCAAAACAGCAGCTGTACCCGTGTTGGAAAGAAATCCTGACATCACTCCGACAATAACCATAATCGCGATAATCAGCATCTTCTCTGTTTTTGCAAACTTTGTTACAAGACCACCGATCTTGTTGGCCATCCCTGTTTCAAACAATGCCTGACCTACAACAAACATTCCAATACAAAGGATCACATTGCTATTCACATACTGTGAAAATGTAGTGGATACATCGAGAACTCCTGTCAACGTAAGTCCAAGTGCACATATGGTTGCTGTCAGTCCCAGTGGAATCTTTTCCAGAATAAAACTTACAATTGCGAATGCAAGAAATAGCAGTGTAATTGTAGTTGGGGACATAATCCTATCTCCTTTCAAAATCATAAAATAATTAATAGAATTCTCTCTCGAAATGTATCGGCCGATTACATTTTCTTTTGATAATTCAATTCTAAAGCATTTTGCCCACAAAAACAAATCGTTGCATTTGATAACACTATAAAATTTTTTTATATTTTCAAAAATGGAGCTTCAAAATTATGCAATACGCACAATAACCGATCAAGAATAAAGCTCGGATATTGATTTTTTCTGATATTTATGGCATTATAAAAGATAAATAGGGGATTATGGGGGATTTTTATATGACGCTGAATCAATTACGTTATTTCTGTGTTACAAGCAGATGTCATAGCATTACAAAAGCTTCACAGGAGCTATATGTTACTCAGCCTACTGTGTCAACGGCGATTCGGGATCTGGAAATAGAACTTGGTATCAGTTTATTTTATCGAAAAGGTAATCACCTTACTCTTACAGAAGAAGGTGCCGCATTATATAAAAAAGCAACCTATATTCTCCAATACTGCAATGAATTACAGGCTGAATACTCAGGAGTGAACAGGATAAAACCACCAATCCGGATCGGAATTCCTCCAATGCTAAGCAGTGTTTTCTTTCCTGAACTTTCAGATGCTTTCTTTGCAAAACTCCCATGCCCGCAGGCTTGGCACCACCATAAATGAAACTGTGCAGGTGCCAGGGTATTGAATTTATTTCTGCCGTTGTCTATACTGTGATTAACGGCGAAGATCGTTTTTATTTTGGGCCGGTAGCCCGCTTGCAAAACTGATTTTAGGTACTCTCATTTGCACCACCATCTGTCCAGCCGCTTGCGGCAGAAGGACGTACAGTAAAATGACAATAGACAGAGTACCGTGCCGTAAATTCATCCTTGGAGGTACCATTATGGATAAAATTTACGACAAATGTTGTGGTATTGACGTGCACAAAAAACTCATAGTAGCCTGCTTCAGAAAAGGCAATAAACAGGAAGTGCGTGAGTTTGGTGCAACAACGAGAGAGCTTCTTGAGATGGCTGACTGGCTCAAGGAAGGCGGATGTGAAATGACCGCTATGGAGAGCACCGCCTCTTACTGGAAGCCTCTGTATAATATCCTCGAATCTTCGGACCTGAAAGCAATGGTGGTTAATGCCTGCCATATGAAAGCAGTTCCAGGCCGGAAGACTGATGTGAAGGATGCTGAATGGATCGCTGATCTTCTTCAGCATGGATTGCTTCAGGCCAGCTATATTCCAGACAAAGACCAGCGTGAACTGAGGGAACTGGTCCGTTACCGTAAAAGCCTTGTCGGTGAACGCACCAGAGAATTAAATCGTCTCCAGAAGATGTTGGAAGGAGCAAACATTAAGCTGTCTGGCACCGTGTCAGACATCAATGGCAAAAGTGCACGCAGCATTCTGGAATATCTCCTTACAGGAGAATCCATTGACGGGTCAAAATACGATGAGATGTATGAGCAAAAAATCATAGCCCATAATCTCAAAGCCACAAAAGAACAGATCATTGATGACCTAAATGGCGTCATGACTCCCCTTCAACGCCGCATGATGAAAGAACTCCTCGCCCATCTGGATGAACTCAATATCCACATCAAAAATCTGGACGATGAAATCGATAATTTCATGAAACCGGAAGAAAAGCAGGCATCACAGGCAATCCAGGACGTAACCGGTATCGGCAATACCAGTGCGCAGGCTATTATTTCTGTCATAGGCACAGATATGGATCGTTTCCCTACAGACGCTCACATTTCTTCATGGGCAGGGTTATGTCCAGGAGATAATGAAAGCGCTAAAAAGAGGAGGTCAGGTAAAACAAGAAAAGGAAATGTTCTTCTGCGAACCTCACTGATTACCTGCGCCCATTCGGCTGTAAAAAACAAAAAATCTTATTTTTACGCACAGTTTATGAGAATCAGCGCTCACCGTGGAAAGCAGCGAGCATACGTTGCGGTGGCCCATTCTATGCTTATAGCCATTTATCACATCCTTAAGGATGGCGTAGTTTTCAAGGATCTCGGAGCTGATTATTATAACCAGTTTAATAAGGAACGCAAAATCAATGCGTATCTCAAAAAGTTAAAATCACTTGGTTGGGAGTCTCCGGTAGTTGCCACCTAAGTCTGTCATTCAAGTTCAAAATGAACATTTTAAAGGTTGATAGGGGTAGTTTGCGCTTTTTTGGCTACCGGAAGGTTTTGTTTCACAGTAAA
>JALEVQ010000012.1 GCA_022788205.1 Robinsoniella sp.
TGTTTGATTCCGTTCAAGATAACACTTGGCTATCTTTCCCGTTTTTTACTGTTTTAAGGTTGTGTTTTTTTAACACGTTCTTGTTTTAACTCTTTCGAATTTTCAAGGTTGTTTCACTGTTCAGTTATCAATGTTCTTTGCTGTTCTCTGTGACAGCTTTTATATTCTATCACAGTGTTTTGTGTTTGTCAAGAACTTTTTTTATTTATTTTTTTGAAACTCTTTCGAATTTCTTTTTTCCGACTCACACGCGACTTCATGAGTATATCATTTGTTTTCCGTTTTGTCAATACTTTTTTTGAATTTTATTTTATTTTCATTTCTATTCTTTCTCGTCTGACAAAACAATCCACCGCATCACACGGTGGATTTGTATCGTACCACTGTTTTTCTGTTTTGTCAATACCTTTTACACAAAAAATTTCATAATATTATCCAGGATCCCTATATAGATATTGGCATCATAGAGTGCTGTCAGAACAGCGCTGTCGTTTATCATCTTCATGATATAGCTTCCCCACTCTGCATTTCCAAATAACGTCACGACCAGTAAGAACAGCCAGATCAAAATCAGACTTTGAAGAAGTCCCATCACTGCTCCCAAAATCCGATTCACACCGTGAATCACCGGGAGATGTGTCAATAATCCCAGGGCTCCCACAGCAACCTTCAGCAAAATCATGACAATAATGAAAGTCACAATGTAGGAGATGATATTTAAAATTATAGTGGCGAGGAAATGCGATATGTATTCTCCAAAACTTTCAACATTCATTTTTGCATAGGAAACAGTATTGTTATTTTCCTTCAGCATTTCCTGCAAAAAACCTGGAATCTTCAAATCATCGATCCATTTGACCTGCTCTACTTTTGTGTTCACCTCATCAGTGCCGCTCTGAATGAGACTGGCACATTTCTTTTCGATCACCTCATAGACCGGTGTGTGATCTTTCAGTGCGCTCGAAATATATGGCGTCGCAACGCTCACAAGAAAAAGTGATAAAATCAATGTCGTCATCGATGCAATCATCTGCACAAATCCTTTGCGGTATCCGCGCACAATAAATAATAAAATCACCAGTAAAATAATAATGCTCAATATATTCATCTCTTTGCCCCCTTATTTCAGTCTGATCTGATCCATACTTTTCTCGGTGATGACCAGATATTTTCGAAAACCTGAAATTTTCATCAAACTTACAATCGGTTCCTGATATGTCCCCTCGAAAATCTTCTTGCCGTGTATACTGTAGATTGAAAAATTATGGCTATTATACAGCATAATTTTTCCTCCGTTCATCTTAATATCCACAAAATCTTCATTGATATATTGCTCCATCTTCTTTTTTCCATTTAGATTGTAAAGCTGGATTTTATATCTCTGATTAGAGATATCACTCTGGAATACAAACCCCAGAACCTCGCTGTCATAAAAAATACTCACGATATCCTGATCTAGTTCCACTTCTGCTTTTTTTTCTTGAATCTGCTTTCCCTTAAAAATCGTAAATCCGTTATCGCGAAAAGCAACTGCTGTTGTATCATCAAGATACTCTACCTTCGGCACAATTGTATTTTCATACGTTTCACTATTCGTCTGATTGTTTGTCTGCGCCTGTCCCACAACACCGAAATTATAGAACACTACCTGTGTTGTCATAATTCCGTTTGTCATAGTCAAAAAGGAAACCACCATTTTTAACCCATCAGGAGAAATTGCAATATCCAGTGGGTATCCAGACTCTGCAACCGATGTTCTATGTCTTGCAATCTCATTTCCTTCTTTATCGTACAGATTAATCCAAGTCACTTCCCCATCCTCGAGTACAGCTGCCACGACGCCCTGAGATGCCACCCTGACTTTTTGTATCGGCAAAAGGGTCTGGAAATTTCCGACCTGTCCTTTCTCTGCGTCATAGATATAAATCTGAGATCCGTTTTGTTCTCCCACGACAATCATTTTCTCACAGACATCTACAATCGGAGTCTGTATATTGTACGCTGAACTCCATATCACCTGATGCGCATTCATATATATAATGCCATCTGAACTGTATTTGATCAATTTTCCATCCATCTCTGCAAAACCCGTGGACGATACATCCGATCTGGGCTCATTGACTAAGATATCATATTCTTCAAAAACCCGCATATTATTATAAATCAGACAGCCCACAACAACCACAGCCAAAATGATCAATATCATAAACTTCTTTCTGCGTCTGAGCATATTTGCGGATTTCTTCAATTGCTGTATACCTCTGTATAACGAAGGTCGATTTCTGTAAGTCAAAGCCCGCATCTCATCACTTTCTATTTTTCTGCCTTCTGCATAATCTTCCTCGCTGCTCATGTTCTTTTTCCTTCCTGCTTCTTCTGTATTCTGCTCTCGTCTCATCTATTCCTGCTTTCATATCAACTTTTGAAGTCCGCCCGGTCGGGCTGTTTTCCCATATCTGACAGGTCCCAAAGTCATGCTTTTTCATGCAAGCATGAACAGCATGACCTTTTGACTCTGGTATCATATCATTATTATATCATAAATTCTGAGTCCCTCTAAGGCAATATTATTTTTTCGCCTTCCCAGATTTCATCCTGGTTTTCAATGTGATTGATCTCACAAATCTCTTCCACTTTTTCCAGACTTCCATAATATTTCTGGCAGATATCCGCCAATGTATCACCGTTTTTTACAATATAGACTGCCTGCGACGGGCGCACTGCTGCCTCTGCCGCCTCTGACTCTGTACTTTTCTCTTCCTCACTTTTCCCATCTACATCCTGTTCACTTGCCCCCACGCTCGTCCTGACTTCGGACTCACTTTCAACTTCTTCTTTTTCTGTCTCACTCTCCTTTTCTTTCTTTAAAGGTTCTTCCGCTTTTTCGGAAGCGCTTTCTACCTCCTCCAAAGATGTCTGGTCACTTTCCTTAACATTTCCTGCTGCTTTATCACTGTCCGCTGCCACATTACTATCATCTGTTCCCGAGCTGCTTCCTGTATCATTTTTTATTTGTGCCGATACGGCGATTTCACCAGATGGAGATTCCTCTGTCACTTGCCTGGAAATGTTGGTAAGTGCCTCCTCCATATTTTTCATCTTATCATAATTATTGATAATCGTCACCCCTATAACTAAAATCGCCAGTACAAGCATCGTGCTCGCCCCATAAATCCACGAGACATTTTTCTTTTCCTTTCTCGCCTGCTTCCTCCTCAATTTCTTTCGGAAACTCTGAACAGCTTGCTCCTGTTTTGTCTCCTTTTCCACAGATTCTACCTTCTTATGATCCATCAAGTATTCCTGCATCCCCATATTTTGTTCATAATAGATATAATATCCGCTCTGTTCATGCAGTCTGCCTTCTTCCATCAAAAACAGCATTTCTTCCTGTTCAACAGCATCGCGCAAAAAAAGTACTGTGTCGTCTTCGGGGAAGAGATTTCTGTGCAGCTGTTCCAGCTTGGCGCTCATCTCCAGCTTTTGACCCGGAACGGATAGAAACCATCCGATCTCCTGCAAATCAGGAAAATACTTGTTCTTTTCCTCCTCTATTTTCTCTCTCTGCTCTTGGCCGAACTGTTCATCTTCACTTTCCAAAATTCCGCTGATAAAAAGATAATGGCAATCTTTCTGTATCCTTTTCTCTCCCAGAAAGACTGCCGTCTTTGTCTCTTCCATGTTCTTCTCCAGCTGCCCGAGATATGTCATCACATAATCCTCTATATACAGCTTTCGTTCTCTTTTCACTTCTCCAACCTGCTTTACATTTTTAGGAAGCTCAAAGTCCTCCCTCTCTTCGCCCGCTTCACTCTGTTGCCCTTTCTCCTGCGCTTTCTTTTCCTTGTATCTGACTTCAAGCATATCCGTCCACTCCTTTCCTTTCCCCATGTTATCACACTTTGCCTGCGGAATTTATCATTTTATGGACATGCCAAAAAGAATCTTTCGACATATTTTTCGCGCATAGTTTCGCGCATATTTTTGTTTTTTTGTGGATACACTTTAGAAAAACAAGGAAGGAATTTCACCATGAATACGAATTTATCCGAGGAAACCTACTATATCAACGCAGCAAAAGAAAATGCCTCTCTCTTTCTTGGCTCTTATTTAAGCGCTCTGTTCCAGGAGCGTTCTGATAAAAATCATCTTCCGCCTGTCTTTCTTTGTATCGGCAGTGACCGCGTTGCAGGTGACAGCCTGGGTCCCATCATAGGAAGCCGTCTCTGTGCTCTCCTCCCTGACCAATTCTTTGTCTATGGCACTTTAGAGCATCCTGTCCATGCGCTTAATCTTTCCGAGACACTTCGCTCTATCTATAGAGATCATTCCGACCGTCTCCTCATTGCCATCGACGCATCGCTGGGAACAAAAAAACACCAGGGATATGTCACTGTCTCTCACGGCAGTCTCTCCCCTGGTGCCGGCGTCAACAAGACGCTTGAAGCGGCAGGCGATATCTCCATCACCGGGATCGTCAATATCAACAGTCGCTTTTCCCAGCTCACACTGCAAAGCACCAGACTTTCCATCGTGATGGCGCTTGCCGAGTGTATCGCAAAAGGGATCTGTCTCGCTTGCCAGAATCTTTTTTCCGGTCAGCGCAGCAGCACAGCTTTCTTTCCATCCGCATCTGCAAGTCAAAATGGTTCGCACCATTTCATAAACAGTGCGGTTTGAATTTCTGGCGCTTCTGCATTTACAGCTCGATCCGTCCTTCCAGCGCGCGCAGAAGCGTCACCTCATCAATATATTCCAGATCTCCTCCCACCGGCACACCGCTGGCAATCCTGCTCACCTTGATCCCGGTCGGTTTAATCAGTTTACTGATATACATTGCCGTCGTCTCGCCTTCCAGGCTGGAATTTGTAGCGATGATCACTTCCTTCACATCCCCCTGAAGGCGCTGCATTAATTCTTTCAATTTAATCTCGTTTGGTCCGATCCCCAGCATCGGAGAAATCGCACCGTGTAATACATGATAAACACCGTCAAATTTTCCCGTCTTTTCATATGCCGCCAAATCTCTCGTATTCTCCACCACCATGATAGTTCCGTGGTCCCTTCCCGGGTTTGCGCAGATTGGACAAATGTCCTGGTCCGTCAGAGTATAGCATTCTTTACAGTAGCGCACTTTCTCCTTTGCCTGCACAATCGCATCTGCCAATCCTTTGACTTCCTCTACAGGGCGGTTTATGATATGAAAAGCCAGTCGCTGAGCAGATTTTGTCCCAACTCCTGGCAATTTCGACAGCTCTTCAATTAATTTACTGATATAACTGCTGTAATAATCCATTAGAATGGGAAGCCTCCGCCCAGTCCGCCAAGACCACCCGCAAGGCTCGACATCACCGATGCTGCCTCTTCTTCCATCTTGCGCAGTGCCTCATTTGTCGCCGCCATAATCAGATCCTCGAGCATCTCGATATCTTCAGGGTCCACAACCTCTTCCTGCAGTTTCACCTTGGTCACTTCTTTTTTTCCAGATACTGTGACTTCCACAGCACCGCCTCCCGCTGTCGCAGTAAACTCTTTCTCTTCTAATGCTTTCTGGTTTTCTTCCATCTGCTTCTGCATTTTCTGAGCCTGCTTCATCAGGTTATTCATGTTCCCCGGCATCATTCCGCCCGGATATCCTCCTCTTTTTGCCATTTGTCTTCCTCCTAAAAATTTTATCATTTTTTCAAGATTAAAAATCTTCTACAACGACATCTGCATGGATAAATTTCTCGATCGCATCATCCACACTGATCTGTGCCAGATTTGGTGATGTGAAGGATTCATCTTCCTGAAGAATCATCTTGACTTCAACCCTTTTGCCGATCTTTTTAGCGATCAGATCCTCCAGCTCTTTTTGTTTTTCCTGGTTACCGACATAGGGCTCCGCCAAAAAGTCCGCAAACACAACATACAACCGATTGTCATCCTCTGCTGAAGCATTAAACTTGATCTGCGCCGATGCAAGTACCACCTTAAATCTCCCGCTCGTCATCGCCACAATACTTCTCCACATCGACTGTACCTGCCGCAAATCCTCGGGAGCAGCCTTGCCCATCTTCACATCCTGATCAACTTCTATGCCCTGTGCGCTCTCATAAAAATCGGCGCTGTACTCCTCTTCAGGCAGCATATTCTGACCTGAACGTTCCACTCTCGCTTGACCTCCCATGCCAGATTCTTCCGGCTTGGCAGGCACAGCGATCATTCCCTGTTCTAGTTTCTTCTCCAATCTGCGTACACGTTCCAGAAGAGATGTCACATCAGGTTCCATCTGCGGTCTGCAAAGTTTTATCAGAGCGACCTCGAGCAGAATCCTCTTATTTGTCGCCGTTTTCATCTGGTTTGCCAGTTCCGAGAAAATACGTATAAAACGCATCAGGGTGTCCTGCCTGATCATCCCTGCCTCCTCACGCAGCTGAATCAGGTTCTCCGTCGAGACATCCAGAATCTCTTCCATATTATCAGATGCTTTTATTAAAAGCAAGTTTCTCATATACCATGTAAAGTCATTGACAAACTGACCAAGGTCACGCCCCTGCATTACAATTTCTTCCAGATGCGTCATCACCTGTGCGACATCATCGCTCAGAATTTCCCTCAAAAATTTGCTGAACACATCGGTATCGACTGCACCGAGCACATCCAACACCTTATCATACGTCAGTTTTTCTCCCAGATAAAAAGAAATGCACTGTTCCAGCAAGCTGAGCGCATCTCTCATTCCTCCATCTGCTTTTTTGGCAATATAGCGGATCGCTTTTTCTTCCACTTCTATGCCTTCTTTGTCCATCAATTCTTTAAGGCGGTCACTGATGACGCCGATCGGAATTCTCTTAAAATCATATCTCTGACATCGAGAGAGGATGGTAACGGGGATCTTGTGAACCTCTGTCGTCGCCAGAATAAAAATCACATAGGACGGTGGCTCCTCCAAAGTTTTTAAGAGTGCGTTGAAGGCTCCTATAGACAGCATATGAACCTCATCGATGATATATACCTTATATTTTCCTGTGGTCGGCGAATATGCCACTTCATCTTTGATTTCTCTGATATTGTCCACGCCGTTGTTCGATGCCGCATCGATCTCGATCACATTCAGGGAAGTCCCTGCCGCGATCGCCTTGCAGGTATCGCATTCATTGCAGGGACTTCCATCTACAGGATGTTCACAGTTTACTGCTTTCGCAAAAATTTTCGCTATCGTCGTTTTACCGGTTCCTCGGGTACCGCAGAATAAATATGCATGTCCGATCCGATCTGCCTTGATTTGGTTCTTCAATGTTGTCACTATGTGATCCTGACCTTTGACATCTGAAAACTCGTCCGGTCGGAATTTTCGGTATAAAGCAGTATAGCTCATTTCACGATTCTCCTATCTTTCTACAATTCGTCTCTTCACTTGCTGCCACATTCAGGAAATTGCCTTGAAACTTTCTTAATCTCCAAAGCTGATTCCGATCATCTTTGCCTCTTTTACAACCTGATCGTCTGGTGATACCATTTTCAGTTTTCCTGCCACGTCTGCCAGAGGAATCTTCTTTGTCTTGCCATTCACAATACCAACCATGTATCCGTATTCGTTATTTAAGATCAGTTTTGATGCCGCTGCACCCAGTCTCGTTGTCAGCACACGGTCATATGGACAT
Source organism: Robinsoniella sp. (assembly GCA_022788205.1). GTDB lineage: Bacteria > Bacillota > Clostridia > Lachnospirales > Lachnospiraceae > JAGZHZ01. Next base: position 7,647 of record JALEVQ010000012.1, read on the forward strand.
GGGCTGCCACCTCTCTGTGTATGTCCCGGAACCGTCACTCGCACTTCCACTCCTGTCTTTTTCTGAATGGCTGCTGCGATCTCATAGGATACAGACGGATGTGGGTTTTTGTCCATCTTTTCTTTCAATTCCTTTTTAGACAGTTTCGCATTCTGTTTTGAGATTGCACCTTCTGCCACAGCAAGGATGGTGAAGCCTTTTCCTGCCTTTGTTCTTCTGTCGATCGCCTCGATGACTTTGTCAATGTCATATGGAATTTCTGGAATCAGGATGATATCTGCTCCTCCTGCAATTCCTGCATACAGAGTCAGCCATCCCACTTTATGTCCCATAACTTCTACAATAAATACACGGTTGTGTGAGGAAGCTGTCGTGTGGATACAGTCGATTGCGTCCGTTGCAATATTGACAGCACTCTGGAATCCGAACGTCATATCGGTTCCCCAGATATCGTTATCGATCGTCTTTGGCAGATGGATGATATTCAGTCCTTCTTCGCGCAGCAGGTTTGCTGTCTTCTGAGTTCCATTTCCTCCAAGGATGACCAGGCAGTCCAGACCGAGTTTATAATAGTTATGCTTCATTGCCTCAACTTTATCCAGACCTTTTTCATCCGGCACACGCATCAGCTTGAATGGCTGTCTGGAAGATCCCAGGATCGTTCCACCCTTTGTCAGGATTCCTGAGAAATCCTTCGATGTCAGCATACGGTAATCTCCGTAGATCAATCCTTTATAGCCGTTGAAAAATCCGTATACTTCCAGTTCATTTGCCGGCAGATTTGAAGACAAACCTTTTACAACGCCTCGCATCGCCGCATTAAGTGCCTGACAATCGCCGCCACTTGTTAACAATCCGATTCTTTTCATACTTCAAAACACCTCGTTTTCTATTTTATTTGATAATTTATTATATAATACTTTCAGTTTAATCACAATCCTACAAATTTTGTTTTTTTGTTTTCTTGCTTGACCTCTTTTTCACAATCCATTATCATTATAGAAGAAAAATCGATAAACAGAGGAGGAAATACTATGCCTAGAAAAATCCCTATCGAGACATCCGCCCGTCATATCCACGTCTCGAAGGAAGATTTTGAAACACTTTTCGGTCCTGGAGCGGAACTGACTTTCGTAAAAGAGCTCAGTCAGCCGGGACAATTCCTATCAAAAGAACGCTTAACCATTCAGGGACCTAAAGGAAGCTTTGAAAATGTCGCTATCTTAGGTCCGTTCCGTTCTGCCACACAAGTGGAAGTCTCAATGACTGACACACGAAAGCTTGGTATCCCAGGCGTCATCCGCCAATCAGGCAGCATTGACGGAACTCCGGGTTGTACCTTGATCGGACCCCAAAATTCTCTGACGATTGAAAAAGGAGTCATTGTGGCGAAACGCCATATTCATATGCCCCCCGATCAGGCAATCCGCATGAATTTAAAAGATAACGATGATGTTTTTGTCATCACACAGAGCTATGAGCGCGCATTGATTTTTGCCGATGTCGTTGTCCGCGTCAGTCCTTCTTTCAAACTTGCTATGCATGTCGATACAGACGAGGCGAATGCGTTCGCAAATGATGCATCGCCATATGGCACAATCTTAAAATTATTTGATGGAAAAGCATATGATCTGCAGATGTGGGCTCAAGAACTGGAACAGGGCATCAAGAGATAAGGTCTATAGAGAATACGAAAACGGACGGCGTATTTTCAAGGATGGTCAAGGCGCATCAGAGACTTTTTCTTCGCTGATGCGCCCGACTGTGGTCCACAAAATTTTAGATCGAACTATTTATTTTACAGTGTTGTGCAACCCATTCCCTTCCCATATCTTTTTCTCCCACCGTGTCGAACTTGACTTTCAGTGTAGAATCTTCTACCTTGCTTATGATTCCTCTTCCCCATGTCTTATGTTCAATCACATCGCCAGCAGAGAATTCAAAGATCGGCATTTTCGGTTTTTCAGATTCGATTTTGGTCGTTGGAAACAGCGGTGAGCAGAGCGACTCTCTGTGAATTCTCTGATTACTTGAATATAATTTGATAAATTCTTCAAAATCTCTCACTTTCTCAATCAACCCCTGGCGGGACAGCGACACAAAAACTGCTGCCGCTTTTGCCTGACAGCTCACACTCTTTTGTGGGTTAAATTCAATATCCGTAAAAGCATCATATTTCAATGCAATCTCGGCAAGTTTCTTATTTTCGAAAAGTGCATTGATATACAGGAAGTCATAAAAAATCGACTCCGGCTGTGTCGGAAAATTTTTTCCCTCAAATTGGAACCCAATCAATTTTCCGCTATTCTTGAGGCGCGGATCTGTCTTCGCCTCTCTCGGTGTCACTGTCAGCAAATCTGTAAATGGACCTCCTCCTGTGAAGACCTTGCCGGCTTGATACACATTCTCCACCGAAACGCTTCTCTGGATACTCGGAACCATTTTTGGCAGGAAAAATGCACTCAGTTCCTTTCCACCCTCTTGCATGGATTTCGAAGAAATCTCAAGAACTTTCTTTTCTGGAAAACTGTCAGAAAAAGTTTCATGTATCGCCTGGATATTTTTCTTTTTCTGGGACGGAGCCAATCCTTTATTGTACACGAAATTTGCATCCCATTTCATATAGAACGGATTTCTTTCGTTTACTAAGTATACCGGTCTGATTGCCATAACTATTTCCTCCTCTTATCTTCATGCTCAGTTCAATGTTCTTTTTCATCTTACCAGATATGCCATAAAAATTTTTCATTCTTCTATAACTTGGCGCAAACAATTTTAAAATTTATCAAGAAACCTTTTGCATTTTTTTAAATTTGTGGTATACTATATAGCGCAAGTACTTTTGGAGACGTATCGAAGTGGTCATAACGAGCCGCACTCGAAATGCGGTTGTCCTCCGGGGCACATGGGTTCAAATCCCATCGTCTCCGCTAAAAAATTGCCTCGCTTACAATTAAACTTTGTAAGCGAGGCAATTTTTTTGCTTGCAGAACACACGACTTCCACCCATTAGAGTGCGCCCATGGTGCGCACAACAAAAACCCCCGTCATCCTCTCACAGACAACGGGGATTTGAAATCACTCCGATCTACAATCTTGCCTTCTCCATAATCTCTCGCTCCATCGCCAGCGCCTTCTCTTCCAGTTCCTCTACTTCCCCTGAAATTTTCCTTATAAACGCTTCGTCTTTGATCGACTGTAGATTGATTTTTACATTGTACAGTGCCCCCAGGACAGCGGTTCGGGCCATCATGGCTGCAACCAGCCCATCGGTCACCGCTGTCTTGTTTCCTTTTGTGACCATGACCTCTGCATACGGCAAAATCTTCACCGCGTTTCTTGCTACGGACAGAGGGACTGCAACCGCCGCCTTCAGCCCAGCCTGCATCGCCTCGCTGCGCGCCTGTCTCTGGTCTTCGGTATCCTTCGGCAGAGAAAGTGCCTGCATGTACAGATCAAAAGATTCGCTGTCTCTCTTGATATCATCAAGCAGTTGCCCGCGCATCGCCTGCATGACCGGTATCGCTTCTTCCATCTCGCTTTGCACATCCGCATATTTCTTTTTCCCAATCGTCAGCCCGGCCACCATCTCGGTCAATGCCGCCGCAAGTGCTCCGGCAAGCGCCGAGATACTTCCGCCGCCCGGTACAGGTTCACTCGATGCCGTCTGCTGTGCAAAGGCTTCTATCGTCATCTCTCTCATATTGTTCCCATTCCTTCTATAGTATAATAAATGTTGTGCATTACAGACGCGTCTCCAGAACCTGAGACATGCTAAAATTCTCAAGACCTAAATAGTATTCCGCACAGTCCACAATCGCCTGCATCGGTACAAGGCCAACCACTTCACTTCCCAGAACATTGACTCCGTATCGTCTCGCCTCCATGCGCACCGTCTCAAATACAGTGTAGACTGCCGTCTTTGTAAAATCAGTCAGATTCATAGACACCTGTGCAATGTTGCGATCCTCAAGCATCACGCCCATCGCCTTACAATACCGAAAACCTCCTTTCATATAGCGGATCTTATCTGCGATTTTCTTTGCAATCTCCAGATTGGAGGTATCCAGGTTGATGTTGTATGCAATCAGCGGCATTCTGGCTCCGATCGCCGTCACTCCTCCGGTCGGATGAATGGTGGATGGTCCAAAGTCTGGTTTCCATTTTTCCTGATCCAGCATTTTTTCTGCCATCCCTTCAAATTGTCCTTTGCGGATCGCCGCAAGGTTTTCACGGTGCGGCGCTGTCGCTGACTTTTCATACAGGAAGAATGGCTGTCCAAATTTGTCTGCCGCAATTTTTGCCGTCTCCTTTGCCACAGCGTCTGCCTCCTCAACCGTCACATTTCGAATCGGGATAAACGGAACGACATCGACACAACCCATGCGCGGATGCTGCCCCTCATGCTTTGTCATGTCAATCAGTTCGACCGCCTTTCCGATCGCCTCCACCATCGCATCTCTCAGCGGCTCTGGCTCCCCGATGACTGTGACCACACTGCGGTTGTGATCCTTGTCTGAGGTATAATCCAGCAGTTTCACACCTTCCTTTCCGCGGAAACAATCCACGATCTTCTCCACTTTCTCCAGATCACGCCCCTCACTAAAATTTGGAACACACTCAATAATTTTGTTCATAGTTTTTTCTCCTTTTCTCTCTGTAAGCTTGTATTTTAATCCTTAGACAAATTCTCCATTTTTCATAACTTTTTCCACCAGATTAATCCCTGTATGGTACGGGATAAAATGGATCGACGGAAATCTCAGGAAAATGATATCCGCCTTTTTCCCTTTCTCGATACTTCCGATCTGCTCTTCTCTCCCCACTGCTGCCGCACCGTTAATCGTCAATGCGGTGATCACTTCCTCGATGGAGAGATTCATATAGATACAGCCCAATGCCGCCAACAGAGGGATCGAGTTGGTAAAACAGCTTCCCGGATTCCAGTCACTTGCGATCGCCACCGCACACCCCTCATCGATCATCTTTCTGCCGTTGGCAAATTCTTCTTTCAGGCAAAACGCCGTTGCCGGCAGCAACGTGCTGATCACTCCACTCTTTGCCATCGCCTGGATTCCTTCCCCGGTCGCCTGGAGCAAATGGTCTGCCGAGACACAGCCCACCTCCGCCGCCAGCTCGGCACCTCCAAGCGGTGCCATCTCATCGGCGTGAATCTTCAGCCGAAATCCCATTTTTTTTGCTTCCGTCAGGTAATACCGGGAATCTTCGATGGAAAAGACGTTTTTCTCACAGAAAATATCCGCAAATTCTGCGAGATGTTCTTCCCGCACCGCCGGCATAACCTCGGAGATCATCTTCTCCAGGAATTCTCTCTCTCTGCCTTTATATTCCGGAAGAACACTGTGAGGACCAAGGAAGGTGGTCACGATGTCGATCGGGTGCTCTCGCTGCAGCTGTCTCATCGCATACAGCTGTTTTAACTCTGTATCCCGGTCCAGACCATATCCGCTTTTTCCCTCCACAGTCGTGACTCCAAAGCGCAGCATCTGGTCAAGGCGTTCCCTTCCGACAGATACCAGCTCCTCGAGGGAAGCTTCCCTCGTCTTTGTGACAGTCGCATTGATTCCGCCGCCGCGCTCCATGATCGACATATAGCTGTCCCCTTTTAATCTCCACGAAAATTCGTCTGCGCGGTCCCCCCCAAAGATAAAATGCGTGTGCGAGTCCACAAATCCCGGAAGTACCGTCTTGCCGGAGGCATCAATGATGTCATATTCCTTGGGGTTTACTTTTTTCAACACATCCTCCGTCTTTCCCGTCTCTGCGATGGTATCGCCGTCAATCACCACCGCTCCATCTCTGATCAGACCAATCTCGCTCATTTCTCTCCCGCACTTTGGCGCCTTGCCCGCACAAGTCACAAGCTCGGACGCATGAATTATGATCTTCTTTCTCATCGCTACCTCCTATCTCCCTTTTCTGAAAATGGGATTGTTCTCTCGGTTCAGGAAAGGATGCCCCATCAAATCAGGCACCCGACATGAAACAGACATATTTTTAAGGTTTCTTCTTTCAGATTGACAATCGCATTCACTTTTTCTTCCTTATTTATAATTGCTGTCTCATCTTTTTGTATCTTCTGTCCGCTAATCCATGCTTCCCCACAGATCACATAGACAATCCTCTTCTCGATTGCCCATAGATCCTCAAACCGATATTCTTGTCCTCCCTCTATTTCCAGATACGTCATATCCCCTCTGACATTGCCTTTCAGCATCAGATTCATATCCGTGCCAGTTCCATAGCTGGTGATCTCCTGCGCGCCGTCAAAGGTAATGACTTGACAAGGACTTATCTCCCAAATCTTTCCTGCCCCGCAGTCGAGCTTCACTTTTCCTCTAAGCATCATCAGAAATCTTTTCACATCCGGAAGTTTTGTAAATTTGGAGATTTCCCTCTCAATCACAGCGCTGCTGATGCGCACTTGAAAATCACGCTTTTGATAATCGCCGCTGGGTGGATACAAGAATAATTGCCTTGTGTATCCCCCATCCCATCTGCTCACTTGATAATCTTTTTCTGATAAAATTTCCATATTCGTCTCTATTTCAACTTTTTAAACGCTTCCCTGATCACATCGTCATCTGCAATCTCAGGCAGTGTGATATGGTCACTTCCACTGTACAGTTCATTGTATTCTTTTGCGGTGGACAGCGCATTTTCATTTCTTGCCCAGGCTCTTCTGGAGACACCTACCATCGTATCCCACGGCATTGACATGGACAGAATCTCATCGACACGCTTGCTTCCATCCAGAACCATTCCGAATCCTCCGTTGATCGCCTTTCCGATTCCCACACCTCCGCCGTTGTGCAGTGCCACCAGACTCATGCCACGCGCGCAGTTTCCGGCATAGCACTGTATCGCCATGTCTGCCATAATGTTCGATCCGTCTTTAATATTGGAAGTCTCACGGAATGGGGAGTCTGTTCCACCTGTGTCGTGGTGATCACGCCCGAGCATGACAGGTCCGATTTCTCCGTTGCGGACCATCTCGTTAAATTTCAGAGCAATCTTCATTCTTCCAAGTGCATCCTGATATAAGATACGGCACTGTGTCCCCACAACCAGCTTGTTCTTCTTTGCGTCGCGCACCCACACATAGTTATCGCGATCCTGATAGCGGCGGTTCGGGTCAATGCATTCCATCGCTGCCTTGTCAGTCGCATCCAGGTCTGATTCTTTTCCTGATAAACAGCACCAGCGGAATGGTCCATATCCATAGTCAAACAGCTGCGGTCCCAAAATATCCTCCACATAGGAAGGAAATACAAAGCCATCCATCTCATCATGACCATTCTTGCAGACAGCAGTCACACCTGCATCAAACACTGCTTTTAAGAAGCTGTTTCCATAGTCAAAGAAATACGTTCCCCCGTCGTGCAAAGTGCAGATCAGTTCATAATGGTGGCGCAGTGTGATGTTGACCAGCTCTTTAAATTTTTCCGGATCTTCCGCGAGCATCTTTGTTCTCTGCTCGAAAGTAAGTCCCTGAGGACAGTATCCTCCATCATACGGAACATGGCATGAAGTCTGGTCTGAGAGCAGATCAATCTTCACATTCTTTTCAATCAAAAACTCCAGAAGATCTACAATGTTTCCGTGATATGCGATCGCGCACGGCTCCTTTGCCTCGAGTTTTTCCTCTGCCCAGGCAAGCGCCTGCTCCATATTGTCGGTATATTTGCTGACCCAGCCCTGTGTATAGCGTGTCATGATGCGAGAAAGATCCACCTCCGCGATGATTGCCACAGCGCCTGCGATCTCTGCCGCTTTTCCCTGTGCCCCGCTCATGCCTCCGAGTCCTGACGTCACATACAGTCTGCCGGCAAGATCCTCATCCTTTGGAATCCCGAGGATCAAGCGCCCTGCATTGAGCAGCGTGTTAAAGGTTCCATGCACAATCCCCTGCGGTCCGATGTACATCCATCCTCCAGCCGTCATCTGCCCATAGTTTGCCACGCCAAGTGCTGCCGCACGGTTGAAATTTTCCTGATCGTCAAACATGCCAACCATCAAACCGTTGCTGATGATCGCTCTTGGAGACTTTTCATTCGAGCGAAACAGTCCCAGAGGGTGTCCCGACATCATGACAAGCGTCTGATCATTTCTCAAAATTTCCAGATATCGTTTGATCAGGCGATACTGCATCCAGTTCTGACACACCTGACCCGTCTCGCCGTAGGTCACAAGTTCGTAAGGATATAGCGCAACATCGAAACTTAAGTTATTGTCGATCATCACCTGAAAAGCTTTGCCCTCGATACAGTTTCCCTTGTACTCATCAATCGGCTTGCCATAGATTGCTCCCTGCGGTCGGAAGCGATATCCATAGATTCTTCCTCTCTCCTCCAATTCCTCTGCAAACTCCACTGCCATCTGTGCGTGAAATTTTTTAGGGATATAGCGGAGCGCATTTTTCACGGCAAGCTCTTTATCCGCCTGTGACAAATGGGACTCTCTCTTCGGTGCCCGGCGAATGCCTTCCACAAACGTAGGATACTCTGGCAATTCTTCCATCGGCAGTACCATATCATTAAAATTCATCTCTGTCATACCTATCTTCTCCCTTCATTTTATACTTACTTCATTTTATACTTACTTTATTTTATGTTGGGCTCAAAAGTCTTTGCCCCCTGATACCTGTTCCAGAATAGAGCCATCGATAATCAGATTTTCGCATGTGTTGATATCACCATACAAAGGTCTATCCTCGTCCAGTTTTTTTACATACTTTCGGATCAGACGATATACGGCATTTGTCCCTTCTCCCATTCCCTTGTCACCTCTTAAGTCGATCGCCTGGCAGGCACACATCAGCTCAATCGCAAGTACACGCCTGCTATTCTTCATGATATCGCGCGCTTTTCTCGCCGCGATTGTTCCCATGCTGACGTGGTCTTCCTGATTTGCGGAGGACGGGATACTGTCCACGCTTGCCGGATGTGCTAAAATTTTATTTTCCGACACGAGCGCAGCCGCCGTATACTGGACAATCATAAATCCAGAGTTCACACCGCCTTTCTCAATCAAAAACGCCGGCAGACCGCTCAGAGCAGAATTGACCATCCGCTCGATGCGGCGCTCCGAGATATCTGCAAGCTCCGCCAGTGCAATTCCCAGGAAATCAAAGCTCAGAGCCATAGGCTGACCGTGAAAATTTCCTCCCGAGATTCCTTCGCTCGTCTCTTTAAAAATGATCGGATTATCTGTCACGGAGTTGATCTCAATCTCAACACGTTCCTTCACATAATGGATAGCGTCACGGCTCGCCCCGTGAACCTGGGGTGCGCAGCGCAGGGAATAGGCATCCTGCACGCGGATTTCTCCCTGGCGTGTCACATTTTTACTTCCAGCCAAGAGTTCCTGTATCGTCTGTGCACTCTTTAACTGTCCCGGATGCGGTCTGACTTCATGGATCCTGCGATCCAGCGCATCCAAAATACCACTCTGCGCCTCAAAGCTCATCGCCGCAGCGATATCTGCGATCTCCATCAGATTCAGAGCATCGTATACAGTCAGTGCGCCCACAGCCGTCATAACCTGAGTACCGTTGATTAAGGCAAGTCCTTCCTTTTCCGTCAGCTCAATGATTGGAATGTTGGCAAGCTCCATCGCCTTGGCGCCATGGTATACAGCACCCTCGTAAGTCGCCTCTCCAAGACCTAGCATCGGCAGCACCATATGTGCCAGCGGGACAAGATCTCCGCTCGATCCAAGGGATCCTTTCTGCGGAATGCGTGGTGTCACCCTCTTATTCAGCAGAGCCATCATTGTCTCAATCGTCTCCAGACGTATCCCCGAATATCCTTTGGCAAGGTTGTTGATGCGCAGCAATATGATCGCACGCACAATGTCTTCATCAAACATTTCTCCTGCACCCACCGCATGGGAGATAATCAGATTCCGCTGCAGTTTTTTCGATTCCTCTCTGGGAATAAATTTATCACAGAACTTCCCAAAGCCTGTGGTGATACCATACACGACACGCCCCTCTGATACGATATCTTCCACGATCTTTCTCGAATCATTGATGCGCTCAACTGCCTCCTGATTCAATGTCACTTTTGCATACTGTCTGCTGACCGCAACGATCTCTTCCAAAGTCAAATCGTTTCCTGTAATTTCAACTATTGCTTTTGTTTCCGTATTCATAAGTAATTTCCTCCCTTCGGCTCAATCGATATCGTCTGATACTTTACTTTGCTAATGTGACGTTTTAATAAAGTTTTCCAAAAAAAATCTGCTGATTAGAGCCTGTAAATAGGCTTTCATCAGCAGACTCTAGTATGTCATTCTCGTTATAAAAATTTTCTTTTCGATTTTTCTATCTCTCAAATTTTTCTATATCGTTTATGCCGTCGCTTCTATATTTTTAGAATTTTTATTTTTCAATCTATATTTTTTAAAAATCTTTGCATTATTTTTTATTATATCATACAAGTTTCTTGATTGCTAATATTATATTATGATGTTGGGGCAAAAGTCTTTGCTCCCCTGATACCTACGGATTTCTATGCGAATTTTCCAAGGAACTCTCTCATGCGCGGATTTTCTGATGCGAACAATTCTTCCGGTGTTCCCTGATCTGCTACCACACCCTGATCCATAAAGATAATGTGGTCAGCTACGTTTTTCGCAAAACTCATCTCGTGTGTAACAATCACCATCGTCATATGTTCCGCAGCAAGTTCACGGATTACCTTCAAAATCTCTCCAGTCAGCTCGGGATCGAGTGCAGAGGTCGGCTCATCGAAGAACAATACTTTGGGATTCAATGCCAAAGCTCTTGCGATGGAGACGCGCTGCTGCTGCCCGCCGGAAAGCTGATACGGATAATAATCTTCTTTGTCCTCCAGCCCCATCTTCTTCAGAAGTCCCCGCGCAATCGCATATGCCTCTTCTTTTGACTTTTTCTGTACTTTGATCAGAGGATTCGTCACATTTTTGATCACCGAAAAATGCGGAAACAGATTAAAGTTCTGGAACACCAGACCAAAATTTTTCTGGATCTCTTTTAGCTGTGCCGGCTTTGCATAGATCGAATTTCCCTTTTCATCCATGGTCACAGCTTTTTTTCCGAGATACGCAAGATCGCCGCCATCCATCTGCTCGAGATAAGTGGCACATCGCAGAAGTGTCGATTTGCCAGATCCGGAAGGTCCGATAATCGCCAGCACTTTTCCCTGTTCCAGTGTCAGAGAAATATCATTCAGTACATGTAAATCCCCAAAAGATTTTCTCAGATGATTGATTTCCAGATAATACATACTTTCCCTCCTCTATCAGTGATAATAGCTCAGCTTTTTCTCGATCATTTCCATCACCATTGCCACGAGCAGATTGAAAATGTAATAAAAAGCTGCCGCAATGATAAATGGAAGAAAGGTGGTGTTCGCCGCCGCGATCTGTTTTGCAATCGTAAACATTTCCATATAGGCAAGTGCAAATGCAAGAGAGGTATCTTTCACCAGTGTAATAATTTCGTTTGTCACCGCAGGTAAAATCCGTTTTATCACCTGCGGCAGAATCACAAGAAAAAAGGTCTGCCTCGAAGAATAACCTAAAAGCTTTGATGCCTCATACTGTCCCACTGGCATCGACTCAATGCCAGATCGAAAAATCTCGGCAAAATAGGCACCGTAGTTTAGTGTAAATCCAATAATGATCGCGATAAATCTCCACGAACCTCCGATATTAAGTCCGAGCAAATAATATGGACCATAGAATACCACCATCAGCTGCAGCATAAGAGGTGTTCCTCTCATGATCGATATGTAAACTTTCACAATCGTCGAAAGTATTTTATTTTTTGACATTCTTCCAAAGGCAATCAGCAATCCGAAAGGCAAAGAAAATATCAGTGTCCATGCAAAAATTCCTATCGTCTTTACCATACCCGCAGTCATCTGGGAAATCATCATTTCAAGCTTCATAAATCATAGACTCCTTTCATCCTTCTCACAAGGACACTGTATCCCTTTTCTTACTTATTCTGCCTCATCACTTGTGAGACATACCATATCTGTCAGCTCATATTTCTCCGCTAACTCAGCAAACGTACCGTCTTCCACCAGCTCTTCCAGAGACTCATTTACCTGATCACACAGTTCTGTATTTCCCAGTTTAAATCCAATACCATACTGCTCAGAATTTAAAGACTCTTCCAGGATCACAAACTGATCTCCCTTATCGCGCGTCTTAATCTGGTAGTTTGCCACACCGATATCCATCGCAATGGCATCGAGAGAACCTGCCTGAAGTTCTACAAACGCACTGTTATAATCAGAGAATTCCTGAAGTGTCGCAAAAGTATCTGCAAGATCTTTCTGCTGCTCTTCATCCTGGAGAACCTGAAGTGCTGCTGAAGCTGCCTGTACACCGACAATCTTTCCCGCAAGATCTTCTAACTTCTCGATACCTGATTTCTTACTCACTACAATAACCTGGCTATTGTCAACATAAGGGACAGACCAAGTGTAATCATCTTCGCGTCCATTGATGGTAAAACCATTCCAGATACAGTCGATGGATCCGGAAGCAAGCTCCATATCTTTTGAGTCCCAATTGATCGGAACTTTGACAAGTTCCCATCCTCTCAGCTCGCACACCGCCTTCGCCAGCTCCAGGTCGAAACCTGTATATTCGCCATTCTCATCCATGTATCCGTATGGAGGATACTCCGCGTCAAATCCAACTTTCAGGGATGTTCTCTCCTCTGCAAAGGTTCCCATAGGAAACATTGCTCCCACTACAGTTACACACATCAGAATTCCAACAATTCTTTTCTTCATATCGGATTGCCCCTTTCACAAAAAAAATAACGATGGTGTCTGCTCTTGTTCTGAGCGAACACCATCGTTTGCGTACGACTATAGCACATGCGCATTCTTTTTGTCAATTAGTTTTTTTTATTTTTTAAAATTTTATCATAGCAAAGTGATAACGTGATAATTCGTTAGATAAATTAAGTAATTTTTATTGTTTTTTGACTTTTTTGGCTTATTCAGCGTTTTTCTCACACATTTGTCTCGCCATTTTCATATAATCCTCTATTTTTTCAGTAATTTCTCTCGAAATCCAAAGGACTATGCTATATGATTAAAAATAGGAAATCTGCATCATAATTGTTTGCACAAAATATACAATATTTTTTTCTGTCAAGCATTTTTGAAAATGTCCCAAAATAATTGAAACATTAGCCCCGGCATTTGCTGGGGCTTTCGTGTATCCAAAGTGGTAGTCCGTTCTTGGGGATGCCCTTCGAGAAGGGCACCCCGCCACTCAGGCATCCCCGCCTAAGCTTTATTTCTGGGCGCTGCCCAGACCTGTCCTCGCCAGAAGGCAGGAGAAGGCGCAGTTGCCCCTTCCCTGCTGAAATAGGATGATCCGGGAACCTTATGTCAAGAGACTTTCGCGGCATATCCTCGCCCAAAAGCGGGCTGCGGTATTCCACGGTTCTCTTGACAACGGTTCCGCTCCGGTTAAGCCGGTTGTTGTTCGGCGTCATTCCAATGATGTTCCTGCTGTTTTACAAATTTTTCAAAAGCCTGCCGTCTCCAGGGATGGTTCATTGGTGGTATATATGGTTTTTTGCGTTTCGGCTTCTTATAATCCATATCTAATTCCTTTGACTTGGCTTCATGCTCTGGGATTTCTTCAAGAGCATAGATATCCTTATCGTTTACACAGCAGTACTTAGCACCATCATAAGCCTGAATAAACATAACTTTTGTTCCCTTGCGAAAATGAATCTGCATGCCGAATTGATCCAACATACGATAGTATTTATTGGAATGTCTAAGGCAATGTCCGGAGTCTACTGTGCGCTCACAAAGTACAGAAAGAATCAGATTGATTTTTTCTTTTAGGGGTTGCTCAACGAACACGGATTTGATACCATTTAAGGGAAGCGCAAACTTCTCATTGAATTCCTTTATGTAGGAGTTTAGGAATTCATTGGCATCATCTATGGTCGTGATCCCTGCCAGTCGCAGTTCGATTGGCAGGCGCGATTGTAGAGTCTGATTAAGACGCTCTACACGCCCTTTTGCCTGAGGGACACTGCTTGACTCTAAGAGAACCCCAAGCTGTTTGCAGGCATAGGCGAACTGTGTGTATGTATCCTCATCGAGAGATGGGGAGTTTTTCTTTTTGTAAGTAAAAACAGTGCGCCGGTCTGTAAAAAGCTTATAGGGGATGCCGTACTCAGAAAGAATCTGATGGAACACATGATAGTAACCATTCAGGGTTTCCTGGGTATCAAACCAGCCTCCGGTGATACGACCCGAAGCATCATCAATAGCCAGATGCAGGTGCCATATCTGACCAGGAACCCATTCATAGGGGGAAGCATCCATTTGCTGGAGCTCCCCAAAGTAAGCGGCTCTTGGTCGTCTTGAGTGCGCATCTTCAACAGCAACAAGATTGGTCTGGATTGCATCGGCTTCCTTCTGAGTTTTGGCCGCTTTCTTTTTGTCCTCCAGTTCCTTTTTGACGCGTTTGCGTTTAGCTTTGGTAACTTTAGGAGAAAGGATGTATTCACTTTCGAGAATGTTAAATACGGAAGAGGGAGAGACATGGATTCCCTCATATTTGGCCAAAAGCTCGGTAAAATGTTCAAAGTTAGCATCATAGTACTTTGTGCGATACAGATCTACGACAACGGATCGTGTTTCGTCAGGTATGGTACTGACGGGTTTGCGTCCTCTGTTACCATGAATAAAGAATTCCTTTCCCTGCTCTTTGTATCCCTTCAGCATTCGGTTAATGTGTCGTGTCGTACAACCCAGGGTTAAGGCAGCACGTTCTTTGTTTGGATTCGGGTGGTTCGCCAGACTCTTAATTACTTCATATTTTTTCTGTTCATCCATTGATAATTCAACCTTTCTGATAATAGTCACCTCCATCTGTTGATGGAAGTATTATACCTTATTGGGACATTTTCATTTGTGGTATATTAGGACATTATCAAAAATGGTTCATAAAA
>JALEVQ010000063.1 GCA_022788205.1 Robinsoniella sp.
GGAACTTGAAAAAAGATCAATGAATTACTTGACTTTATAAGGTTTTGCGACTATAATTGTGATGATATTTTGTGATATTAGTATGCCATTCGCCGGATAGCCGATAGAGTGGTTTTGATAAAGGAGGTGGCCCGGATTATGAAGATGACATTTCAGCCTAAAAAGAGATCTAGATCTAAAGTTCATGGTTTCAGAGCAAGAATGAGTACAGCTGGCGGAAGAAAAGTTTTAGCAGCCAGAAGAGCAAAAGGAAGAAAACAATTATCAGCATAGGCCGCAGATATGTGGCCTTTTCTTCTCTTTAAAAGGAAATTATACTTAAATTATATGAATTAAAGGAAATTACACTTAATATAGGGCAGGTGTTGTCCGAATTAACGCCTGTGGAGACAGCGGGTTACGAGGTCGATGAAGCAGGAAGATCATTGTTTTTGACAATGAGTAGTTCACAGAAGTCGAGTGACGAAAGTGTCACAAAAGGATAGTTTATGATATTTTCAGAATCATTAAAGAAAAATAAGGATTTTCAGGAAGTCTATAAAAGAGGCAAATCTTTTGCGAACAGATATCTGGTCATGTATGTGAAAGAAAATGAGAGTCAGAAAAATCGTTTAGGAATTTCGGTTAGTAAGAAAGTAGGAAACAGTATTGTGAGACATCGTCTTGCCAGACTGATTCGAGAGAGCTATCGGTTGAATGAGGCAGAATTTCTGGCAGGATTCGATATAATCGTGGTAGCGCGGGTCAGTGCGAAGGATAAAGGGTTTTATGATATCGAAAGCGCACTGTTGCATTTGGGAAAGCTTCATAAAATAGTAAATAAAAGAGAAGTAGTGTCAGATGAAAAAAGTATTGATCTTAATGATTAAGTTTTATAGAAAATATTTATCGCCATTAAAAAGAACGCATTGTCCCTACATCCCTACCTGTTCACAATATGGACTGGAAGCGATCGAGAAATATGGGGCAATCAAAGGAAGTATTTTGACGTGTTGGAGAATTTTAAGATGTAATCCGTTTTCCAAAGGCGGTTATGATCCGGTTCCCTAAGCTAAAATGCCAAAAGGCGGCATCATGCATGTATGAAACTTGGCGTCTGACGCTGTTTTTGTGATCGGAGCGCTCAGTTTTATGACAAATCATATACAATGGGAGGATAAGAATTTGTCTAAGATGGTATTAACGAAGAGTTCTATCTGGGTGATTGGTCCTGTAGCGACAGTACTCGGAGTGATCATGAATGCGATTTTTGGTGTTCTGGATATGGCAAATATACAGAACATTGGTCTTTGTATTATTTTATTCACGTTTTTGATTTATATGCTGCTCTCTCCGTTGACTGTGAAACAGCAGAAATTTTCAAAATTGTCGGCGCACATGAATCCTGAACTTCAGAAAATCCAGAAGAAGTATAAAGGGAAAGATGACCAGGTTTCCATGATGAAGATGAATGAGGAGACACAGCTGCTCTACGCAAAATATGGTGTTTCTCCTATGGGAAGTTGTCTGCAGCTTCTGATCCAGATGCCGATTTTGTTTGCACTGTATCAGGTAATCTGGAATATTCCTGCTTATGTAAGTCATGTATACAATGTATTTAAACCACTGGCTGACGCGCTGATGAATGTTTCAGGAAGTCAGACTTTCATGGAAGAGCTTGCGAAAGCTCAGAATATCAGCTACAGTAATGGCTATACGGTTGAGAAAATTATTGATACACTTTATAAATTAAAACCTGCAAACTGGGCAGAACTGGCAGCAGAGTTCCCTAACCTGAGCGAGCTGATTGAGAGTACGCAGGCAAGCGCAGATCACATGAATTATTTCTTAGGGCTGAATATTTCAGATTCACCGATGAATATCATTCAGCAGGGATTTTCGACAGGCGCATGGCTGTTAGTGATCGGTGCGATCGCAATCCCTGTTCTGGCGGCATTGACACAGTGGCTGAATACAAAATTGATGCCACAGCAGCCACAGCCGGATGGTGATCAGAATACACTGGCAAATTCCATGAAGACAATGAATCTCCTGATGCCTTTGATGTCTGCATTTTTCTGTCTGACATTGCCGGCAGGTATGGGTATCTACTGGATCGCAGGTGCTGTGATTCGTTCTATCCAGCAGATTGTTGTCAATAAACATATCGATAAGATGGATATGGATGAGTTAATCAAAAAGAACGAGGAAAAAGTAAAGAAAAAACAGGAAAAATTGGGAGTGGCTCAGCAGAGAGTCGTTAATAGTCCAGCAAAAGTGAACACACGAAACATTAATACCCCAGCTAAGAAAGCCATGACACCGGAAGAGAGACAGGCAAGTATCAAGAGTTCGACGGAATATTATAAGAACTCTGAGGAAAAGCCAGGAAGCATCGCTGCGAAGGCCAGAATGGTTGAGAAGTATAATGAGAAAAACAAAAAATAGGGGTGCGATTTTATGGAATATATTAGAGTATCGGCAAAGAAATTAGAAGATGCGATCATCGAGGCATCCATTCAGTTGGAGACAACGAGCGACAATATAGAATATGAAGTGTTGGAACATGGGAGTTCAGGATTCTTTGGAATCGGCAGCAAACCAGCGGTGATCAGGGCGAGAAGGAAAGAAGAGAAAAAAGAATTTGATGAGCTTGCTGAGATCAAGCAGATGTTTGAGACAAAGCCATCCATCAAAGAAGAGGTAAAACCTCAGAAAGCAGAAAGAAAAGATCGGAGTGAGAGACCTGAGAAGGCAGCAGCTCCGGCGGAGAACAGACAGGAATCTCCGAAGAAGGAAGAGGCAAAACCAGAGAAAAAAATAGAGCCAAAAGCAGAACAAAAGCAGAAACCGGAGCAGAAGCAAAGATCAGAGCAGAAGCCGGAAAAATCAGCTGATAGACCACCGAAAAAACCAAAGAAAGACAGACCTTCTAAGGAGAAAATTGTCAGAGAGAAACCGGCAGAAAAAGTTACAGATAAAAATGTAGAAAAACCGGAAGAGATCAAGAAAGAAGAGACAAAAAGACCGGAGCTGAAACCAGAAGACAAAGAGAAAGCTGAGAAGAAAGCGGTTGAGTTTTTACAGCAGGTTTTCGATGCGATGCAGATGAAAGTCGAGATTACAGCTCAGTATAAAGACGATGCCCTGGAAGTGAACATGGAAGGGGATGAAATGGGAATTCTGATCGGTAAGAGAGGACAGACCTTAGATTCTCTGCAGTATCTGGTAAGCTTAGTGGTCAACAAAGAAAAAGAAGGATATATCCGAGTGAAATTGGATACTGAGGATTATCGCAGCAGAAGAAAAGAGACCCTTGAAAATCTGGCAAGAAATATTGCTTTTAAGGTAAAAAGGACGAGAAAACCAGTATTTTTGGAGCCGATGAATCCATATGAGAGAAGAGTCATCCATTCAGCATTGCAGAATGATCCATATGTCACGACGCACAGTGAAGGGGAAGAGCCTTACAGAAAAGTTGTTGTGACTTTAAAAAAATAAGAATTTGAATGAAATGTTATTTCTGGTCAAAGCAGATAAAGTACATTTGTATTTTTGTCGATCAGAAATAACATTTTTTCAATTTTGCCGGTTGCTTTGGAAGATTTATTAATCATCTTTGGGAGGAATTTATGAGAGCAGATACAATTGCAGCGATTTCAACAGCAATGTCAAATTCAGGAATTGGAATTATAAGAATCAGTGGAGCGCAGTCTTTTGAGGTGGCTGATCGGATCTATCGCAGCAAAAACGGTCAAAAGAAGCTGTCGAAGCAAAAATCTCATACCATTCATTATGGGTATATTGTGGACGGTGAGGAGATGATCGACGAAGTTTTGGTGATGTTGATGAGAGGACCACACAGTTTTACGGCAGAGGATACCGTGGAGATCAATTGTCATGGCGGTGTTCTGGCGATGAAGAAGGTGCTGGAGACCGTGATAAAATACGGGGCGCGTCCTGCAGAGCCAGGAGAATTTACAAAACGAGCTTTTTTAAATGGGAGACTGGATCTGTCGCAGGCAGAGGCGGTGATGGATATTATTCAGGCAAAAAATCAGTATGCTCTAAAAAGCTCCTTGGGGCAGCTAAAAGGATCGGTGTTAAAGCCGATGAAAGAACTCAGAAGTGAGATTCTGTATCAGCTTGCATTTATCGAATCAGCGCTCGATGATCCAGAGCATATCAGCCTTGAAGGATATCCTCAAAAACTGATGGAACAGACAAGGCAATGGGAGAGAAAAGTGACAGAGTTGATTGATTCTTTCGAAAATGGCAGAATCGTCAAAGAGGGTATCAATACAGTGATTGTAGGAAAGCCGAATGCGGGAAAATCGTCACTTTTGAATGTGCTGGTCGGAGAAGAGAGAGCGATTGTGACAGATATCGCAGGCACGACACGAGATACGCTGGAGGAGCACATCTCAATCAGCGGGATTAGCTTGAATATCATTGACACTGCCGGAATCAGAAGCACGGAAGATATTGTGGAGAAGATCGGAGTGGAGAAGGCGAAAGAGAAAGCAGAGGATGCCGACTTAATTATCTACGTTGTAGATTCTTCTACAGAGTTGGATGAAAATGACGATGCGATTATGGAAATGCTGAGAGGAAAGAGAGCGATCGTGCTTTTAAATAAGACCGATTTGAAGATGGTGACGACAGAGGAAACGCTCAGGAACAGGATAGAACATCCAGTGATTGCGATCTCTGCAAAGGAACAGACAGGAATCACAGATCTAGAGGAAGCACTGAAAGAGATGTTCTTCCATGGAGATTTATCATTTAATGATGAGGTTTACATTACCAATGTCAGACAAAAACAGGCGCTTGAGGAGACGAGAGAGAGCTTACAGCAGGTTGAGAATAGTATTGAAATGGAAATGCCGGAAGATTTCTATTCGATAGATTTGATGAGTGCTTATGAATCACTTGGAAAGATCACAGGGGAATCTGTGGGAGATGATCTTGTGAATGAAATTTTCAGCAAGTTTTGTATGGGAAAATAAGAAAGCATACACAAAAAAATAGACACAAAGGCAAAGATTAAGGCAAAAGAGAAATAGGAGGATCAAAATGAACGTCGTAGAAGAGTTTGTGGATGTAGTAGTTGTTGGAGCTGGTCATGCGGGCTGCGAGGCAGCTCTGGCGAGTGCACGACTGGGGTTGGAGACGGTGATCTTTACCGTCAGTGTGGAGAGTATTGCCTTGATGCCGTGTAATCCGAATATTGGTGGAAGCTCAAAAGGGCATCTTGTCAGGGAGATTGATGCTCTGGGAGGAGAGATGGGCAAAAATATTGATAAAACATTTATCCAGTCGAAGATGCTGAATAAATCGAAAGGACCGGCTGTCCATTCACTGAGAGCGCAGGCAGATAAGGCAGAGTACAGCAGAAGGATGAGGATGGTTTTGGAGAATGCGGATCATCTGTCGATCAAGCAGGCTGAGGTCAATGAGATTTTGGTGGAAGATGGAAAGATTACTGGAATCAAAACGAATTCAGGTGCTATTTATCACTGTAAGGCATGTGTGCTGTGCACTGGAACCTATCTGAATGCTCGATGTATACACGGAGATGTCAGTGTGTATACAGGACCGAATGGACTGCAGGCGGCAAATCATTTGACAGATTCTTTGAAGGCAAATGGCATAGAAATGTACCGTTTTAAGACAGGAACACCTGCGAGAATCGATAAAAGATCGATCGATTTTTCAAAGATGGAGGAACAGCTCGGCGATGAGAGAGTTGTGCCGTTTTCCTTTACGACAAATCCGGATGACGTACAGATCGATCAGGCTTCATGCTGGCTGACGTATACAAATGAAAAGACGCATGAGATTATTCGAAAGAATCTGGATCGTTCTCCTCTCTATTCGGGAATGATTGAAGGAACAGGACCGAGATATTGTCCGTCTATTGAGGATAAAGTTGTAAAATTTTCAGATAAAAACAGACATCAGGTTTTTATAGAGCCGGAAGGATTGTATACAAATGAGATGTATGTGGGAGGAATGTCAAGTTCTCTGCCGGAGGATGTACAGCATGACATGTACCACAGTGTTCCGGGATTGGAGAACGCAAAGATTGTGAGAAATGCGTATGCGATTGAGTATGACTGTATTAATCCGAGACAGCTCGATGCAACTTTGGAGTTTAAGAAGATTCATGGTCTGTTCAGTGGAGGTCAGTTTAACGGAAGTTCAGGCTATGAGGAGGCAGCAGCACAGGGACTCATCGCAGGAATCAATGCGGCTCTCAGTGTTCTTGGAAGAGAAAAATTGATTTTAGACCGATCAGAAGCATATATTGGGGTGTTGATTGATGATCTGGTCACAAAAGATAACAGGGAGCCATATCGAATGATGACTTCCAGGGCAGAGTATCGATTATTGCTGCGTCAGGACAACGCAGATATCCGTTTGACAGAAAAGGGATACCAGGTGGGACTGATCGATGAGGCGAGGTATCAGGTATTGCAGGAAAAGATCCGGCAGATCAAAGAAGAGACAGAGCGAGTGGAGACGACGACAGTAGGAACTGGGGAAGAAGTGCAGAAATTTCTGGAACAACATGGAAGTACCTTGCTCAAATCAGGAAGCACTCTGGGAGAACTGATCCGCAGACCGGAACTGTCCTACGAAATGTTGGCAGAGATTGATAAGGAGCGCCCAGAGCTTATGCGAGGAGTAGGTGAGCAAGTAAATATCAATATTAAATATGAAGGATATATCAAGAGACAGCAAAAACAGGTAGAACAGTTTAAAAAACTGGAGAGTAAAAAAATCCCGAAAGATTTGAATTATGATGAAGTAGGGAGTCTGAGAATTGAGGCAAAACAGAAGCTAAAAATGTTCCAGCCGCTTTCGATCGGACAGGCATCAAGAATTTCGGGAGTGTCGCCTGCAGACATCTCAGTACTCTTGGTTTATCTGGAACAGATGAGAAGATAAGAATAGCGGGTTTCAAAGATTTTGACCATGGTATCATCAATTAACAGAATTATATAATAAGGAAGAAAAGGAAAAAGAAGATGATGAAAAGTGAAATTTTAGAGAAAGGATGTCAACAGCTTGGGCTTTCTATGTCGGAACATCAGGAACAGCAGTTTATGAAATATTATGAGTTGCTGATTGAATGGAATAAAGTGATGAATTTGACAGCGATCACAGAGTTTGATGAGGTGATGCAGAAGCACTTTCTGGATAGTTTGACCATTGTCAAGGGAATTGAAAAGACAGAGCACATTTGCGTGCTCGATGTGGGGACAGGAGCAGGATTTCCGGGAATTCCTCTGAAGATTATGTTTCCGGAATGGGAAATTGTGTTGCTCGACTCTCTGAATAAGAGAATTAAATTTTTAGATGAAGTGATTGCGCAGCTGGGGCTTGAAAAAATCAGGACGATTCACGGGCGAGCTGAAGATTTTGCGAAGAAACAGGAATATCGAGAGCAATTTGATCTGGTTGTCTCAAGGGCAGTTGCAAATTTAGCATCTCTGTCAGAATATTGCCTTCCTTATGTGAGAGAAGGTGGAAAGTTTGTATCGTACAAGGCAGCCAATGCGGACGCAGAACTGGATGAATCGGGAAAGGCGATTGATATTTTAGGCGGAAAGATAGATAAAGTAGAGAAATTCCAGATCCCGGATACCGATATGGACAGGACTTTGGTGGTCGTCAAAAAAATAAGAAAGACGCCTGGAAAGTATCCGAGAAAGGCGGGAATGCCGGGAAAGGAACCATTGAAATAATTAAGCAAGAGATGAAATCAATGGGACAAACGGAGTAGAAAGAAATAGATGGCGCATCTTAAAGTTATACTCCACAAAACGAGGGAATGCTTTTGTGGAGTATGACTTTAAGATGCGCCTGATTTATGTGGCATTCATTTCAAAGTAGATAGGAATATCTGCTATATGGTGAGCGATGATCCTGCTGACTAGGACACAGTCTGAACATAGATCAAACACTATGTCATGCAAGAAAAATATTCATATAATCGAGAACTTGGTCAGGATCCTCGATCTGGGGCAGATATTTTGTATTTTTTATCGGAGCAACTTCGATGGAAGGATTTATTTTTATATAAGATTCAGCATTAAGCTGGGCATTTTTTATATGATTACCATATAGTATAAAAATACTGTTATTGATCTCGCGCAGAGCTTTTACAATATTAAAATTTAAAAATAATCCTTTTTTGCTTGAAAGAAGATATCTTCCATTGGTATGATTTAAGTGGGCAGCTTCATGATACGCGTCCAAATATTTGACCTGAAAATGGAAGGGATTGAACAGGTAATCTTCTGTAAAGCTATACTCCAACTTCTTTTTGCTGGTTAAAATGTGATAGACAGTGGAACCTACAACAGGGAGTTCTAAAATAAATTTGGCAATTTTAGACTTTTTGGTAGGAATCATGTTTAAGCTTGAAATACTTTCAGGATTGATTATAATAATCTTATTGAACAAAGAAGGATTATTATAGCAGGCCATGATGATAAAAGAGGAAGAAAGACCTGTGACTGCTATATCAGTCTTACAGCCAATTACTTTTTGGATGAAGTCAGAAATCAATTGCACATACACATAATTGGTGTAGGTCATATTTGGTTTATCAGAACGACCACATCCGAGAAGATCGAGCGCATAGACTGTATAATTCTTTGAAAGCTTTTGAATCATCTCGTTCCACTCATAGGATGACGACGAAGGGTCGAGGTCATGGATGAGAAGTAAAGGTGCCCCAGAGCCTGTTTTGGAGTAAAATACATCTCCGAATCGCCACGAGAAACGATGACCCATGTGAGATTTTAAAAGGTTTTTGACAACTGCGGTTGCGGATAAAAATTTATTCATTAAATGAGTGGTTAAGAGTGCAAGTGACGTTAAAACGATGGAGTTTTTTAATTTATGTTTCATGATAAGTGTCTCCTTTCCGAACATCAGTATATAAATCTATTATAAAACATCTTGAGTGGGCTGACAATCTTTTCTTTGTGGGAAATTTAGATGCTTAGATGTATTTCTTCTGTTGTTTTAATGTACGCCAACGTCACAGATATATCACCGCAGACACGCTGCGTTTTCTGCTCGGTCCGCACGCCGATTCGCTGCCATTCGCGCGAACTCGCTTCGCTCAGACAGCGCGCTCGGTGGCAGCAGGCAGTGCAGACCTCCCGACGAAAGCCTTGCTATCGTCTGCTTGTGATATCATGCTGTGACTTTTGGCTGTCGATTTCTTGCTCTTGATTCGACAACAGCCCATAGTGTTCGAAAGAGCAAACACTTAGTAAACTCTCATGAATTATAATCGGAGCATTACCATAAAGAAAAGGCTTTCAATGTCTAGTGCAGCGGTAGAGATTTAAAGTAAACGGACATATCTATTGACGCAGACAAAGCAAGAGAAGTTGCCAGTTTGATTCAGAATAGGATTTAGCATTTTTAATGTAAAAATTTATCGTCGTACAGGTGGCATGTGTTCAGGAATACCGAGTACGCCGAAAGAGTTTTTAGTGTGGTGGTGATCCATTTGTGGTGCATAAAGATTTAGAAAAAATTACAAGTGTGCAGTGAACAATGATGAAAAATGTGGAAGATTGCCCCTTTCCATAGATAGATATAAATAGAGATAGAGATAAAGGAATTCTTAGATAAAAGATAGCAACGGTGAATAGGAATGATAAGAGAGTATATAGAAGAAAAGAAAAAAGAGAATATTCAGAGAAAACAGGAACTAGAAAAAAAATACAATAAATTAATTGAGGAAGAGAAAGAAATAAAATTGAAAATCAGTAAGATGAAAGAAGAATCACAGCTGGAATACGATATTTTTTCACCACGAAGTTTTAGACGGATGGAACGTACGCAGATCTATGATCTGGAGGAAACATTGAAAAACGTGATCCTGAATAAACAAGAATTGAAGAGACAAATACGAGAAAAAGATAAGATGCAACAGAAATTGGAAAAGATGGAAGAAGAAATGGAGGCATCAGAGTGTATAGAGGAAGAAATCGAAGAAAAGGTACAATTATCAAAGGAAAAGGTAGAAGAAATAGTGAAGATTTTAGACGAATGTTTGAGGTTAATGTATAATGACAGAAATACATGTAAGTCGGAATTAAAACAAGTAAAAATGTATTTGAAGTCATTTGTTAGAAAGTAGAGGGGAAATGAAAGAGAATCAAGAGAGAGTCGTGAGAAGTACTAAAAATGTTTCACGTGAAACATAGAAAAAAAGATAGAGATTGTGTAAAAATGTTTCACGTGAAACATCGAGTCGGAGATAGGGTTTCGTTCTCTCAGTTATATCGGTGGTCAGTTTGAGAAGCAGTTGATGGGAACTGTGTGATGAGACAAGCGAAAGATGATAATCATAAGGAGAATCAAAAATCTATCTAAGAGTTAGCAAGAGCGATCGGGAGAGAAGGAAAAGAGTAGAGACGGACAGCCAAAAGTCACAGCATGATATCACAAGCAGACGATAGCGAGGCTTTCGTCGTGAGGGCTGCGCTGCCTGCTGACACCGAGCGCTCTGTTTGAGCAAAGCGAGTTTGCGCGAATGTCAGCAAATTGGCGCGCTGACCGAGCAGAAAACGTAGCGTGTCTGCGGTGATATCAACTGGGACGTTGGCGTACAACAACGCCTTTGACCTCAAGGTATTCGATCAACTAACTCTAATGTATGATATTATCTGGGTGGCGTACAGCGCAAACAAAAATGTTTCACGTGAAACATTGCTATGGAATATTAGAGGCAACGATGCTATAATAGAAAAAACGTAAGAAAGGGGAAAGCTCGATGAGAAGAGTCATTGTAATCGCCAATCAAAAGGGCGGTGTAGGCAAGACAACCACGGCAATTAATCTTTCGGCTGCCTTGGCTGAAGCTGGAAAGAGAGTGTTGATTATTGATATGGATCCGCAGGGCAATACGACTAGTGGGTTGGGAATTGAAAAGAATGAGGTTGAGAATACAGCATATGAATTGTTGCTGGGACAATGTGAGATAAAACAGTGTGTGCATGAGAGTATATGTGAAAATTTGTTTGTGGTTCCATCAAATATGAATTTAGCTGCTGCTGAGATTGAATTGATTGATGTCGATGAGAAAGAGTATATTCTTAAGAAGGCTGTGGATGAGATAAGGGAGGAATATGATTTTATATTAATTGACTGCCCTCCGTCTCTGAATATGCTGACCATCAATGCAATGTGTGCGGGTGATACAGTCCTTGTCCCGATTCAATGTGAGTATTATGCACTGGAAGGTCTGAGCCAGTTGATGTATACCATCAATCTTGTTAAGGAACGTTTGAATCCAGTTCTGGAGATTGAAGGGGTTGTCTTTACGATGTATGATGCTCGTACAAATCTTTCACTTCAGGTTGTAGAAAATGTAAAGAATAACTTGGATCAGAATATATATAAAAGTATTATTCCAAGAAATGTTCGATTAGCGGAGGCACCGAGTTATGGGATGCCTGTGTTGATGTATGATTCGAGATCTACAGGTGCGGAGAGCTATCGCATGTTGGCACAAGAAGTAATATCCAGAGGTGAAAAGTGATGGCAGTCAGAAAAACAGGGTTGGGCAAGGGACTGGATTCGTTGATACCTGTTGCCAAGAAGGAAAAAATGATAGAGAGAAAGACGGGAAACCCAGGCGAGGAAAAGGCTGTTGAGAGGACATTGAAAATCACAGAGATAGAACCGAACAGGGATCAGCCAAGAAAGAATTTTAATGAGGATGCTCTGCTGGAACTTGCGGAGTCGATAAAAAATGTCGGTATTATCCAGCCGATCATTGTCCAGAAGAGGGAAGAGTATTATGAAATCATAGCGGGGGAGAGACGATGGAGAGCTGCAAAAATGGCAGGTTTGAAAGAGATCCCTGTTATAATCAAAAATTTTTCGGATCTGGAGATTGTAGAGATTGCATTGATTGAGAACATTCAGAGAGAAAATTTAAATCCGATTGAGGAGGCATACGCGTATAAAAGGTTGATCGATGAGTTTAAATTAAAGCAGGATGAGATTGCTGAAAAGGTTTCCAAGAGCCGTGCAGCGATCACCAATGCGATACGTCTTTTGAAACTGGATCAGCGAGTACAGCAGATGGTTGTGGATGATATGATTTCTACAGGTCACGCAAGGGCGCTGATTGGCGTGGAAGATGCAGAGGAACAGGTCAATCTGGCTCATAGAATTTTTGATGAAAAAATGAGTGTCAGGGAAGTAGAACGGCTTGTCCAGAAGATACAGAGTGGAAAGAAAGAACAGGAAAACAAGAAAAGCGAAGCCAAAGAGGAAAGAGATTTTATTTATAGCAGCCTTGAGAATACTATGAAGGAAATCTTAGGGACGAAAGTTACAGTGAAGCATCAGAAAAATCATAAGGGTAAAATTGAAATTGAATATTACTCTGACGAAGATCTCGACAGGTTGGTATCAATGTTAGAGAGTATTCAGGAATGCAAATAGTTTAAAGGGGAAGAACATGGAAAGTCAAATATTAGAATTTATAGGAATCGATCCGGGTATCATATTGATTATCATGATACTGATGATTTTGCTGCTGTTTATCTATATGATCAAACTATCTTTTAAGATGACAAGATTTTTAAATAAATATAAGCAGTTCATGAGAGGAAAAGATGGGGTATCTCTGGAAAAGTCCTTTCTGCGAAGCTTTGCAGAGCTTGATATGCTGATGGAATCCAGCAAGAATCATATGGAGGAGATTCGCAAAATCAAAGAGATTCAGAGCAAGACATTGGTCAAAACTGCGATTGTAAAGTATGATGCATTCAAGGAAGTCGGAGGAAAATTGAGTTTTGCCCTGGCAATGCTTGACCAGGAAAATAATGGGTTTGTGATCAATGCGATTCACAACCGTGACGGATGTTATACGTATATTAAGGAAATTGTGAAAGGAGAGTCGTATATCATCCTGGGTGAGGAGGAAAAAGAGGCATTGCGCCAGGCAGTAAATTCTTACGCCGAGAGTACCTATATAGAACCGGAGAAGAGACAATAGAAAAAGGAAGACTGTCACATGAGAAAAATCAGATTTCGCCGTGTGTGACAGTCTTTTTGGTCTTTACTAAATTTAGAAAATAGAGTATGATATATAAGATATGCAATGCCCCAATGATTTGGCAATGCAGCAACGGTAGAAAAGTGGCTTGTGAAAACAGCGCCAGAGATTGCGGTTTCGAAACCTTTATGCGCTGCGATCGGCGTACCACCATACAGAAAAGTCCCTTGGGGCGTATTCGGCATCCCTGAATACATGCCGCCTATCTGGCGGCGGACTTTCACAGTAAGACATAGCTGCAGAAAAAGAGGATAGCCACAAAGCAAGATCAGTGAAAGGAAGAAAAACATGTTAGATATTAAATTTGTCAGAGAAAATCCAGAAGTTGTAAAACAGAATATCCACAATAAATTTCAGGATAGCAAGCTGCCGTTGGTAGATGAAGTGATTGCACTCGATCTTCGCAACAGAGAGATCAAAAAAGAGGTAGAAGCTTTAAGAGCAGAGAAAAATCAGATTTCAAAAAAAATCGGTGGATTCATGGCACAGGGCAAAAAAGAAGAGGCAGAAGAGATGAAGAGAAAAGTAGCTGAGTCTGCTGCCAGAATGGAAGAATTGTCCGCTGAAGAAAAAGAAGTGGAAGAGAAGCTTTTAAAAGATATGATGGTTATTCCGAATATCATTGATCCATCTGTGCCAATTGGAAAAGACGACAGTGAAAACGTAGAGATTCAGAAATATGGAGAGCCGGTTGTGCCAGATTTTGAGATTCCATACCACACAGAGATCATGGAAAAATTCAATGGCATTGACTTGGACAGCGCGAGAAAGGTTGCTGGAAACGGATTCTACTATCTGATGGGAGATATCGCAAGACTTCACTCCGCAGTGATCGCTTATGCGCGTGATTTTATGATTAATCGTGGTTTCACTTACTGCGTTCCACCTTTCATGATCAGAAGCAATGTTGTGACAGGTGTTATGAGTTTCGCCGAGATGGACGCCATGATGTATAAGATTGAGGGAGAAGATCTGTACCTGATCGGAACGAGTGAACATTCCATGATTGGAAAATTTATTGACACGATTATTCCAGAGGAGGAACTGCCAAAAACTTTGACAAGTTATTCTCCTTGCTTTAGAAAAGAAAAAGGTGCACATGGTCTGGAGGAGCGCGGTGTGTATCGAATCCACCAGTTTGAAAAACAGGAGATGATCGTAGTCTGCAAACCAGAGGAAAGCAAGATGTGGTTTGATAAATTATGGCAGAATACGGTTGATCTGTTCCGCTCTATGGATATTCCGGTTCGTACTCTGGAATGCTGCTCTGGAGACCTGGCTGATCTGAAGGTGAAGTCGGTCGATGTAGAAGCATGGTCTCCAAGACAGAAGAAGTATTTCGAAGTCGGAAGCTGCTCCAATCTGGGAGATGCGCAGGCGAGAAGATTAAAAATCCGTGTGGCTGGAAAAGATGGAAAATATTTTGCGCACACATTGAACAACACCGTTGTCGCACCGCCTAGAATGCTGATCGCATTCCTGGAAAACAATCTGCAGGCTGATGGCAGTGTGAGAATTCCTGAGGTGCTTCAACCATACATGGGTGGAATGAAAGAAATTCGCTGATGCATGATTGTCCTGGAAGGAAGAAAAAGGAGATGAAAAAGTGCACCAGTATTTAAAAGCGATCGGATTTAGTGAAACGATGACGAGGAAAGCTCTGGATACCTTATTGAAAAAGATGGTCGTTGAGAATGATGGTCAGGAAGCAGTGAGCGAAAATGAAAACACTGCTTTCGTGGAAATTAGAAAAAAATTTGGACCGAATATAGGAATCATATTGTACGGAGAGATGGATCGGGATGGATTTCACGAAAAATGTTATTTCCCATATCTGGAAGGCAAGAACGTTTCTACGACAGAGGATCTCACGGTAGAGCAGAATGGATCAGGTGATACGTACTCGGCAGCATGCGAAGACCCGAGAGTGGGAATTACACTGATTTTTCATCTGCAGAATGCAGTGGCACTGCAACGTGAGAGAAAGCATAGCAATTTCATATCCAAAAAGCAGAGCACTATTCTGACCGGGCTTTGCTTGGAAGGAAAAATTCTTCTGCCCATTTATCACAAAAATACGGTACAGATGACATGCGAAAAAGACAGCGTCGCAAAGAGGAAGAGTCTTCTGGCAGATGCGAGAAAGGGAGACGAGGATGCGATCGAGAGTCTGACGTTGGAAGATATGGATACCTATTCTATGATTTCAAAGAGAATTCAGACGGAAGATGTATTTTCGATTGTGGAGACGTTTTTCATGCCATATGGTATAGAATGTGATAAGTATCAGATCATGGGGCGAATTATGGAGTATAAAAAAGTGGAAAATGAATACACAGGTGAGAAACTCTATCAGATGACCCTGGAATGTAATGACATTTTTATGGATATCTGTATTAACGCCAAAGATCTGCTGGGAGAGCCGGAGGTCGGAAGACGCTTTAAAGGTATGATATGGCTTCAGGGAGAAATTCAATTTTAACAAGGATTTGCCCGATGATATGAAGGATGAGAAAAAATTTTATCGAGCTTTCCTGTTCACAAAAATTTCACAGAAGAGACACTGATTTTTAGAAGTCGGTGTCTCTTTTTTTAAGTTTCCATTAAGGTAGGAAATGTAAAATGTATGTAAAATTTTCAGGAAAGGAGAGAAAGGGATGGACTATCGCAATGAATGGAAGCACGAGATTTCGTATTCTGATTTGATTGCAATTCGTCAAAGGATGAGGGCTGTCGCAAAGCCAGACATTCACACAAAGCCGGATGGGAGTTATGAGATCAGAAGTTTATATTTTGATACACCGACGGACAGAGCGCTGCGTGAAAAAATTGATGGTGTCAATGAGAGAGAAAAATTCAGGATTCGATATTACAATGGGGACACTTCTGTGATTCATCTGGAGAAGAAGAGCAAAAAGAATGGATTGGGAAGCAAAATCTCTGACAGTCTGACACGAGAAGAAGCGCAGGCGATCGTGGATGGCAGGCTGGATTGGATGATATCAAGCAAAAGACCTGTTGTGATTGAACTGTACAGCAAGATGATGTCGCAGGGCTTGCGACCAAAGACGATTGTGGATTACACAAGAGAGCCGTTTGTATATGAGCCGGGCAATGTGAGAGTTACCTTGGACTATAACATCAGGACAGGGCTTTTTTGTACAGATTTTTTAAACCCACAGTGTGTCACCATTCTAGCGGGAGAACCAGTGATTATTCTGGAAGTGAAATGGGATGAATTCCTTCCGTCAGTCATTCGAAGCGCGGTTCAGCTTGAAGGAAGAAGTAGCGGAGCTTTTTCAAAATATCGGGCATGCAGAATCTATGGATAGAATATGAAATGATTCTGTAAGATGATGCTGAAAGGACATATGAAAAAGACAAAAAAAGAAAGGGGATAGATAGAATGACATTTAACGATATCTTTAAATCAAGTTTTTTGGAAAACGTGACGAGTGTATCCATTTTGGATATGGCACTTGCACTGATTTTATCTTTTGGAGTGGGAATGTTTATTTTTCTCGTCTATAAGAAAACATTTTCTGGAGTCATGTACTCCTCTAGTTTTGGCGTGACGCTGGTTGCGCTCACAATGATTACTACGCTTGTGATTTTGGCAGTGACCTCTAATGTGGTGCTGTCATTAGGTATGGTCGGCGCACTTTCGATCGTGCGTTTCCGAACGGCTATCAAAGAACCGCTGGATATTGCGTTTTTGTTTTGGGCGATTGCAGCAGGTATCGTGCTGGCAGCGGGAATGATTCCACTGGCTGTGATTGGCAGTGTCGTCATCGGAGTGGTACTGTTGATTTTTGTAAACAAGAAATCTTCAGATAATCCTTATATTGTTGTGATAAGTTGTGATGGGCATGACGGTGAAGTGCGCGCAAAGGAATTTCTTGAAAGACAGGTCAGCCGTGCGGTCGTAAAAAGTAAGAGTGCAACAAAAGGTAATGTAGAATTAAATTATGAAGTTCGTTTGAAAGATGACAATACAGACTTTATCACAGAATTATCTGAAATGGAAGGGGTGCGAAGCGCTGTCCTTGTAAGCTATAATGGAGATTATTTGGGATGAGGTGAAAAAGATGTCAAAGCACAGACAGATTGATAAGATTTGTGCTGTCATAACGGTATGTTCTCTTTTGATCATAATTCTTTTTATGAGTGGATCATCGCTTGGAATTGTGCAGGCAGAGCGCGTGATGGGATATGAAAAACGGCTGTTTGACAAAAGTAAGGTTCATACCCTCGACATTGTTATGGATGACTGGGAAGATTTTATAGATACGTGCATGGATGAAGAGTATAGAAGCTGTAATGTCGTGATTGATGGGGAAGCTTACAAAAATGTGGGAATCCGTGCAAAGGGAAATACTTCGCTGTCTTCTGTAGCGCAATATGGAAATGACAGGTATAGTTTTAAAATTGAATTTGACAAATATACGGATGGAAAGACATATTATGGTCTCGACAAATTGAGCTTAAATAACATCATTCAGGATACCACTTATCTGAAAGATTATTTGAGCTATACAATGATGGAAAATATGGGAGTATCTGCTCCTATGTGCAGCTTTGTATTTATCACAGTAAATGGAGAAGATTGGGGATTATATCTTGCCGTAGAAGGTGTAGAGGAAGGCTTTTTGCAGAGAAATTATGGGACAGATTATGGAGAGCTGTATAAGCCAGACTCGTTAAGTTTTGGAGGCGGTCGCGGAAACGGAATAGACTTTGATATGACCGATTTCAGAGATCAGTTTTCAGAAACAGGGGAGATGGATACACAGCAGATGCCAGGAAACTTTAACCCCACTGGGATGGGAGGAGGAAATGGACAGCAGATGCCGGGAAACTTTGACCCGTCAGGGATGGGAGGAGGAGATGGGCAGCAGATGCCAGGGGGATTCCCTCAAGGAATGCCAGGTGGAGAAAGTGGAACAATGTCGCCGGCAGACGCCCAAGGAATGCCAGAAGGATTTGGTAATTTCTCTGGAGATGGGGGATTTGGTATGGGCAGCAGTGATGTAAAACTGCAGTATATCGATGATGACCCTGAAAGTTATTCCAATATTTTCGAAAATGCAAAGACAGAGATTACAGAGAGTGACAAAGAACGTCTGATCGCTTCCCTGAAAGTTTTGTCAGAGGGAGAGAACATTGAATCGGTAGTGGATGTAGAAAGTGTAATCAAATATTTGGTGGTGCATAATTTTGTATGCAATGGTGACAGTTACACAGGCTCTATGGTTCATAACTATTATCTGTATGAAAAAGATGGTGTGATGTCGATGATCCCTTGGGATTACAATCTGGCATTCGGAGGATTTTCCATGGGCGGTGGAATGGGAGGCGGATTTGCATCAAGAGGTGCTGCTTCAAGTGGTGCGACATCAGAAGTGAACTCTCCGATCGATTCACCGGTCAGCGATGGGGATATCAGTTCACGACCAATGATAGCATGGATTTTTGAGAATGAGGAGTATACAGAATTATATCATCAGTATTATGATCAACTTATCTCAGAATATTTTGAAAGTGGATGTTTTACACAGATGGTCGATGAGGTGGTTGAGCTGATCAGTCCATATGTCGAGAAAGATCCAACAAAATTCTATACATATGAGGAATTCGAAAAAGGAGTAGAGACAATAAAACAATTTTGTACTTTACGTGCAGAGAGTGTCAGAGGACAGCTGGAAGGCACAATTCCTTCTACGTCTGAAGGGCAAAAACAGGATTCTTCTGCGCTGATAGATGCTTCTAAAATTTCAATATCAGATATGGGATCTATGGGAAGCGGAATGGGAGGACAAGCTCCACCAGAAACAGAAGCCCGGGGAGAGCAACAGACACCACCAGAGACAGAAGTCAAGACAGAGCGACAGACACCACCAGAGACAAAAGAACAGGCAGAACAACAGGCACAATCAGAGACGAAAGAACAGACAGAGCAACAGACACAATCAGAGACGAAAGAACAGACAGCTCAACAAATGGAGGAAGAGACAAAAGGGAAGATACAGGAAGAGGCGCTTGCAGAGACAGAGAGAGAAACTCTTGCTCCAAAACAGCAGGATAGTGAAAATATGTCGGAGAGTAGACAAAATTTCATGGCAGAGCGTGCATTTGGACCAGAGTCCATGCAAGCGGAAAAACAGGTTTCTGATAAGGATCAATGGATATGGCTTGGCATTTCAGCAGTGGTGTTGATGTGCGGCATCTTGTTTGCGGTAAAATTCAAGCGCAGGTGAGCGGGAAGAAAAAATAATGGAAGAAAAAGTGAAATTCCACATGAAAAGTTGAATTCCGTATGTAAGACGAAATTCAGCCTAATGTGGAATTTACTTTTACAAATCACATGATTTAAGAAAAACACCAGTTTACAACTTTTATAGATAAGTCATCCTTTGCTGAATAAGCCGTTTCATGGCTTTCACAACAGCATTTGATTTTATACTGTTTTCGATGTTTCGTACGAAAGCATCCCAAAATACTTCTGCCCGAATCTGTTCGCTGAGAGCAAAACGGAATTCCTGTACACTTTCTGTACGGTATTTCGAAAATGCTTCATCCTGATAAGGAAGAATCTTCATGGCACAGTATGCAAGATTGATCAGGTTCACCAATG
>JALEVQ010000081.1 GCA_022788205.1 Robinsoniella sp.
GGTTACCCACGCGTTACTCACCCGTCCGCCGCTCAGTCACTCCTCCGTCCGAAAACTTCAAAGTGCTTCGCTCGACTTGCATGTGTTAAGCACGCCGCCAGCGTTCATCCTGAGCCAGGATCAAACTCTCAAATAAAATGTATGATTCCGGTCAAGATAACACTTGGCTATCTTTCCCGTTTTTTACTGTTTTAAGGTTGTGTTTTTTAACACGTTCTTATTTTAACTCTTTCGAATTTTCAAGGTTGTTTCACTGTTCAGTTATCAATGTTCTTCGCTGTTCTCTGTGACAGCTTTTATATTCTATCACAGTGTTTTGTGTTTGTCAAGAACTTTTTTATTTATTTTTTTCAAGTTCTTTCTCAACTTTTTTCACAGCGTTTTTTATTTTATCACATGTCTTTCGACCTGTCAATACTTTTTTTGATCTTTTTCAAGATCAAACGGAGAAGGAGGGATTTGAACCCTCGCACCGCTACTAACGACCTACTCCCTTTCCAGGGGAGCCCCTTCAACCACTTGGGTACTTCTCCACAATGCCTGAATCTGTTTTAATATTCAGTTTTCGAAAACAATTTGTCTTCGGAACGGAGAGAGTGGGATTCGAACCCACGCGCCCTTTCGGACAAACGGTTTTCAAGACCGCCTCGTTATGACCGCTTCGATATCTCTCCAGACGAGCCTTTTCTTGATTTATTGCGCTCAATGCAAGAAATATAATACCATCCCATCTTCAATCTGTCAACACTTTTTTTTGAATTTTTTTAATTTTTTTATTATTGCGAAAATAGTTCCGCGATACCTAAATCTTCCGGTGTCGTGATCTTAATGTTTTGGTAGCTTCCTTCCACAAGTTTCACCTTTTCGCCCATCATCCGTTCTACAACCATCGCATCGTCCGTGATTCCTGTCTGATCAGAATTCATCAGTTTCTCATAAGCTTCCTTTATCAAATCATACCGAAAAATCTGTGGGGTCTGCACAAGCCATACCTTCTCCCTTTCGGGGGTCTGCACTGCAAAACGATCCTCATCAATCAGTTTGATCGTATCTTTCACAGGCATGCCAACCACACAGCTTCCATATTGTTCCACCGCTTTCTTGCCTCGCTCTAAAATTTCCTGGGTGATAAATGGTCTGGCCCCATCATGAATATAGAGATAGTCACATCCACCTGCTGCCTTGATTCCTTCATATACAGAATGGTATCTCTCTTTTCCTCCCGGCACAATCTTTTTCACTTTCCGAAAACCATATGACTCCACGATCTCTTTTCGACAGTATCTCTCCTCTCCGTGACCTGTCACCAGAATGACCTCGTCTATAAACGGACACTTTTCAAAGACAGACAAAGAATAGAACAGCACTGGTTTTTCATGAACCAATAAGTACTGTTTCTGTACTTTGCTGTTCATTCTCCTGCCCTTTCCTGCTGCCAGTACAATCGCTACGTGCCTTTCTTTCATCCTCTTACCTCTCTCCCAATTTTAAGTTCGGCACCGCATTTAAATCCCATCCATGGCGTGTCCCTGCCAGGAATTCATAGTAAGCAGCTACCCCAATCATCGCCGCATTATCTGTACAGAAAATCGGAGATGGATGATAAAAATGAATCTTATTTTTCTCACATGCCTGCTCCATCGCCGCGCGCAGTGCTGAATTTGAGGCGACACCTCCTGCAATAGCAAGCTTGTCAAATCCATACTCTTTCGCTGCTCCGATTGCATGCTCTACCAAAACATCACACACCGCTTTCTGGAAAGAAGCCGCAAGATCTGCATCTTTCACAGTCTCGCCCCGCATCTTTGCCCCATTCAAATAATTTAAGACAGCCGACTTTAATCCACTAAAGCTGAAATCATACGGCGCATCTTCAATTTTTGCCTTAGGGAATTTAATTGCCTCCGGATTTCCTTCTTTTGATAATTTATCGATCTTTGGTCCCCCTGGGTATCCCAGACCAATCGCTCTTGCCACCTTATCGTAAGCTTCTCCCGCCGCATCATCGCGTGTCTTTCCTATAATCTCGTACTTTCCATAATCTCTGACAATCACAAGGTGCGTGTGACCTCCTGAGACGACGAGACACACAAACGGTGGCTCTAAGTCTTTATTTTCAATATAGTTTGCCGAAATATGACCTTCTATGTGATGAACTCCCACAAGCGGAATTTTTTTTGCATAGCTGATCGCTTTCGCCGCCGATACGCCTACAAGAAGTGCGCCTACCAGTCCCGGTCCATACGTCACCCCAATCGCATCGATCTCATCAAGTGTCACTCCTGCCTGCTGCAACGCCTCCTCAATCACCTGATTGATTTTCTCGATATGTTTTCTGGAAGCAATCTCTGGCACAACGCCTCCATACAATTTATGAAGCTCTATCTGGGAAGAAATCACATTAGACAAAACATCTCTTCCATTTTTCACGACAGAAGCTGCCGTCTCATCACAAGAACTCTCGATTCCCAATATCAGAATATCTTTTTTCTCCATCTCTTAATCCTCTTCAAAATCAAGCTCTACTGTTTTTCCATCCTTGCCCGGAAGGCTGTTTGGAAAAATCTTCTGTACATCCTCCATAAATTCTTCCGGTCTGACAAGAGAAGGGCTATAATGTGTCAACCACATTTCTTTCACTTGTGCCTCTTTTGCCAAAGATGCCGCTTCTTTAAAAGTCATATGTTTATGCTCAACAGCTTTTCCCTCTTTGTCTGGTTCTCCGTACATTCCCTCGCAGATAAACAAATCGGATCCCATGGCGTTATCCACAATGGACTTTACCGGTCGTGTATCTGTACAGTAAGTTACTTTGATTCCTTTGCGCGGTGCTCCCAAAACCATATCCGGTGTGTAAACCACGCCTTCCTCTTCAATCGTCATACCTTTCTGAAGCGGATTCCAATATTTTAATGGAATATTCTGTTCTTTGGCACGGTTGACATCAAATTTTCCTGCACGGTCAATTTCAATCGTATATCCGTAACACAGAACATTGTGATTCACCTTAAATGCCTTGATCCGATAGCCATTCTTTTCAAACGTCTGCTCTGCCCCCTGAATCTCCTGAAAAACGATCGGAAATGGAAGCTCCGGTGCAATCACACGCAGCGCATTGACCACACGCTCCAATCCTTTCGGTCCGATCAAAGTCAGCGGTTCTGTGCGGTCTGCATTTCCCATTGTCAATAAAAGTCCCGGGAGCCCGCTGATATGGTCCCCATGATAATGTGTAAAACAGATGGTATCGATCGGTTTAAAACTCCACCCTTTTTCTTTTACTGCCACCTGTGTTCCTTCTCCACAATCGATCAACAGACTGCTGCCATTAAACCGCGTCATCAGCGCAGTCAGCCATCGTCTGGGCAGAGGCATCATGCCTCCTGTTCCTAATAAACAAACATCTAACATCTCTTTTTCCTCATATTCTCCGTTGATCTTTTTGTTCTTCTTTGCAATCTGGGCTAGATGCCAAGCGATTGCAATCCGTCTTATTCTAACACACTTTCCTTCTTCCCACAAGTCATGCCTTTGCTCCCAGTCAACAGTTTTTACTTCCCGCAAGACGGATCGTTTCTTTCCATGTATCTTCCTGTGATCCACTGTGCTGCTTTCCCATTTTCTTTTCTAACACCCAAAAAATTCAGTCTCTTCCTCTGTCTTTACCGGAATTATAAATGATGCAACTATCTGCTCATAGCACGATTCGCACAAATCAAAGGAATCTTTCTGCATGTCTCTTTTCGAAAAATATCCCCATCGTTTCTCCACATGGAAGATTTCTTCCTCTGAAATTCCATCTTCCACTGCAATCCGCTTTCCACAGCAATTACAGATCACTTCTTTCACTGTATTTCCTTCATACTTTTTCATCTTTGTCCTCTTTTCTCCACACCATTCTTCTCTCTCCCATTATAGTAGATTTCATCTAAAAAAACAGTGGAAAATGATAGAAAGGGACACTCTAGGATCATCACAACCCCACAGTGTCCCTTCTTTCCTCTTTTCTTTGGCATATCTTTGGTTTTTTCTGTCACTTCCACATAATCACAGCATTTTCCGTCGGTTTTTCATAAAAATTCTTTCTGACTCCAGCTGTAGTAAAACCTGCCTTCTCGTAGACATGAATTGCTGCAAAATTACTCTGGCGCACTTCCAGAGTAAATCTGTACGCTCCTCTCTTCTTTCCCTCTTCTATCAGCTTCTGAACCAGTTTTGTTCCGACATGCTGCCCTCTGTGCATCGTCTTGACAGCTACATTTAAAATATCTGCCTCATCGCTTATCTGAAGACAGCCACAATATCCTACGATTTCTCCTCTTTGTTCTGCAACGAGATAGATGGTATCCCCACGATTCAAAAAAGTGAGTAAGCTTTCTCTCGTCCATGGCATTGAAAAAGATTCCCTCTCGATTGCAGCTACCTGATCGAGATCTTCTGCTTTCATCTGTCTGATTTCTACCATAATTTCTTTAAGCCTCTTGTCTTCTCTCTTTTTCCATTCTCTCTCGCTCCGCCTGAGACAATCGCAGATAATCCGGTCTGTGATCAGCAGCATCCTCTGTTTTTCCCTCTGAAAAATATTGTTCCGCAAGCGCTGCGAGTGCCCCGGCTCTCTGCTTGTTGAGGTGGGCCGGTGCGAAAGTATATGGCACCTTACACAGTTGTTCAATCACATTTCGGTAGACAGCCACGCCATCTCCCAAAAACACAACCGCTCTTCCTGTTGTATTCAGTCTTTCCAGGATCTCTTCGATTCCCACAGCCATCTGATCTGCTACCTTGTGAAACTCATTTCCATCACCGAAAAATTCATAAATTCCAGTGTAGACTTGGTTTCTCCTGGCGTCCATCAAAGGGCAGATCAAATCTTTTGTTCCATATAGATTATATGCCAGTCCCTCTACCGTTGGGATACCAATCAAAGGTTTCTTCAATGCAAGTCCAAGCCCCTTCGCCGTTGCAGATCCGATACGCAGTCCAGTGAAAGATCCCGGTCCTGCCGCCACCGCAATCGCATCGATCGTATTTAAATCCAGCTCGATCATTTTTGCAATCTCATCGAGCATCGGGACAAGTGTCTGTGAATGCGTTTTTTTATAATTGACTGTATATTCGGCAAGCAGATTATCATCCTCAACCACTGCCACAGACGCTACAAGCCCTGAGCTGTCCAATGCCAATATCTTCATCTCTATTCCTCCTCAATGGAAATTCTTCTGTAGTCAAATCCCTTCTCCAGATCCTTTTCAATCTTTACACGAATCACATGATTCGGAAGCAGTTCTTCTATCAAATTCGCCCACTCTATCATGCAGACACCTGAGCCAAAGAAATAATCTTCATATCCTATCTC
This sequence comes from Robinsoniella sp., assembly GCA_022788205.1. Classification (GTDB taxonomy): domain Bacteria; phylum Bacillota; class Clostridia; order Lachnospirales; family Lachnospiraceae; genus JAGZHZ01. The sequence goes on from JALEVQ010000081.1 coordinate 5,357, forward strand.
TTCCATCTCCTCTGGATCCGCAATCCGATAGACGTCAAAATGATAAAATGGCATTTTTCCCTCATCGTATACCTGGACGATTGTGAAAGTTGGACTGCTGACCGGCTCTGTGATCCCTAAGCCCGCTGCCACTCCCTTTGTGAAGACTGTCTTTCCCACACCAAGATCCCCGTCCAGCGTGTAAATCTGCCCTGGCTGTGCTCTTTCTCCAATTTTTTTTCCAAGCTCAAACGTCTCTTTTTCACTCTTTGTCTCAATGATCATGTTTTATCCCTTTTCCTCCGATGGAAATTATTTTTTCTCTTCTGCCTCTTCTTTCTCAGAAGATATCTCCACAAAAGTATCTTTTCTGTCTTTAAGGCTCCTCTTTTTGTCACGCAACAGCTTTTCTGCTGCTTCCTGCTGATCTTTAAAATCCTTTTTAGGAAAAATAAAAGCATTTTGAGCGGAAGTATAACAGAAAAAATATGCTTTTGATTCCTTGATTGCACGCAGATCGTTCCATTTAATTTCTGCTTTCTGATCCCCCTGCATTGTCGTGATTCCTTCCTCATCCATCACGTACGAGAGCGGTTTTTTAAACGCTGGATTCAATTTTACCTGAGTCGCAGCTCTCATATACAGACTCACCGGTTCATACACGAGAAACAAAATTCCAAAAAATCCATAAAGTACACTCCAACTTGTCTCCACATCTCCATAGGTCCAGATACAAAGTCCGATTCCAGCAATCGCAAAAATCAAAGACAATGGACCTTGAACGCTGTGATACGCATGATACATCAAAAAATGAAACATTTTTTTCGCGCTCATTTTCACTTCGAATTTCGCTTCCACTCTTTTTCACCTCCATTAAAACAACTCTTTCTATGTCCGCCTCTGCCAGACACCGTTTTGATGTCACTGTCTTTTTATAGCCTGATTTACCATCCTTATACAGTGCAAAAGCTTGCACATGGCACATTATAGCACACTGTTTTTTTTGTTACAACCGCATAGACCTGTGTTTTTTTCAAAAAAACAACAAAAAGAACTGTCCATGGAACTTCAATCTCGTTTCTGAAAATGGCTTTTCTCTATCCCTTTCTTCTGTGAGATCTTTCTTCCTCTGACAGCTCTTCTTCCTCTGTGATCGCTCTGCCTATTTTAGGAAAGCGAATGGATCGCCGTCCTCTTTCAAAAAGTGCATCAACATATACGCACACATAATTGCCACGCGCTCCTCCTTCAAAATCCTCTCTACTTCCGCACGGTCAGCTAGAACTATCTCGATATCTTCGCTGTCTTCCTGTCCCTTTTTCGACACTTCTCCGGAAGCATATCCATAGACAGTTGCACAGCATTCATCCGTCATTCCAATTGTGGTAAAATATGGTTTTTCATACATAGGATCTACTGTGATCGGTTGAAGATCCAACCCTGTCTCTTCTTTGAGCTCGCGGATTCCAGCAGTTTTAAAATCCTCATCCGGCTCCACAAGTCCAGCCGGAAATTCATAAATATAGTCATCCAGCGCATAGCGATATTGGCGCACCAGAACAACTTTATCCCTTTTTTCACCATAAACACTGTAGATAATCACTCCATCCGGTGTATGATTTCTTGTTTTGATCTTTAAGTCCTCAATGTTCTTTGCCCTGGAAGCTACAAAATATGGGAATTTCTCTCCCACACGGTTGATCGCTTCGAGCTGATATAGATTCAGATGTCTATTGTCTGTCAGCTTTGAAATTTTTTTAATTGTCGGCATGTTTCTCTCCTTCTCTCTCGTTGATTATGGCATCTCTTTTCACTGTCTTCGCAGAATCGGTCTGATATGCTTATATAGCAAAAACGTCAGTGCTGAGACAATCATTCCCTTCAGAATGTTGAACGGTGCAACTGCCAGTATCACAAAACTAAACACATCCTGAATCCATGCGTTGACCGCTGTCCCCATCTGAATCAGCACATCCATCGGCATTTCAAATGCAGTCGCATAAAACGGCAGAAGCACAAAAGCATTCAGCACACATCCCAACACCGTCATCGTAACAGTCCCCACTATCATCCCGATCACAGCACCTTTTTTGGTTCTTATCTTTTTATAAATCATTCCTGCCGGAACCACAAAGGAACATCCGATCAAAAAATTTGCCAGATCTCCAACTCCTGCAGTTGTTGTTCCCTGAACCACCAGATGAAGTAAAATTTTGACAAGTTCAATCATCACTCCTGCTGCCGGACCCATGGCAAAGCATCCGATCAGGACAGGAAGCTCGCTTAAATCCATTTTGTAAAACGGGGGTGCAAACCACAATGGCACCTCAAAAAACATCAAGACCATTGCCACTGCACCTAACATTCCAACCTGCACTATTGTACGGGTATTGCTTCTTCCAGCAAAATTCATTGTTGTCTGTGAGTCACCGCTCATACTCTGTCTCTGCTCCTTTTCTTCTCTCCATTTGTTGTTTTTTTGCTTTAAAAACCTGCCGTGCGCCTCTGCTGTCTCAGTTCCTTGCGCTTGAGAGCTCCTTCCCACTCGCCTTGTTGTTCCGGCGTCTCAATCATCAGTTTTGGCACCGGTGTCGGTCTGTTTTTCTCATCCATCGCTACCATCACAAAATACGCTCTGTTTATCGGATATCGCATTCCATCAGGGCGTTCTACATAAGAATCCACCCTCACTTCCATCGAAGTGCGCCCTGTATATGTCACACGCCCGATCAGAACTAGCATATCCCCCACATAGGTGCCCGCTTTAAACTGAAGATTATCGATCGCTGCAGTCGTCACATTAATCTTTCCTGAATGCCGCTTCGCCACCACCCCTGCCACCTCATCGATCCACATTAAGAGCATGCCGCCAAACAGTCTGCCGGCAGCATTTAGATGAGAAGGCATGATCAAATGTACTTGTTCCGTCCATGAATCCTCTGATCGTTTTTCCTCCATCGCCATTCTTCCGCCTTTCTGTCGATTATCTGATATTCCAATTTTTCCCCAGTCTGCTCAGATCAATCTCTTTTTTGTCTCTGTTCTTTTCCTGAGTTCTATTTTTCTCTTGTCTTCTGCCTTTCTCCTGCTCTCTGTTTTTCTTTCTGTCTCTATTTTCTCTCTTGTCTTTTTCTTCCCTCTCTGATTTCTCTGGCTTTTTCTCTTTGCCTGCGTCCTGACCTGTCTCGCTTAGTTTCATACTCAGCGCAATTCTCTTTTTCTGAGGATCGACACTCAAGATTCTGACATCCACAATATCTCCGACGCTGACTGCGTCAAGCGGATGCTGTACAAACTTCTTATCAGACATCTCAGAGATATGGACAAGTCCGTCCTGATGAACACCGATATCAACAAATGCGCCAAAATCAATAACATTTCGCACGGTCCCTTTCAGAATCATCCCTTCCTTTAGATCCTTCATATCAAGTACATCACTTCTGAGAATCGGCTTTGGCATTTCCTCTCGCGGATCACGTCCTGGCTTCTCTAGCTCTTTCACAATATCGCGCAGCGTCATCTCGCCGACATTCAACTCTTCTGCCATTTTTGCATAGTCTGATATCTTTTTTGAAATCCCTGCTAATTTTCCTGCTGTGATATCACACGACTCATATCCTAATTTCTTCAACAATTTTTCTGCCGCTCCATAGCTCTCCGGATGAACACTCGTCGCATCAAGTGGATTTTTTCCCCCTGGAACACGCAAAAAACCTGCGCACTGTTCAAATGCTTTTGGCCCCAATTTTGAGACTTTCAACAGTTCTCTGCGGTCGGCAAAACGACCATTCTCTTCACGGTATGCGACAATATTTTTTGCCACTGTCTTTGAAATTCCAGAAATATATTCGAGCAGGGAAGCACTTGCAGTATTTAAGTCAACGCCCACTTTATTTACACAGTCTTCCACGACTCCCAGCAATGCTTCCCCCAATTTCTTCTGGTTCATATCATGCTGATACTGTCCAACTCCGATCGACTTTGGTTCAATTTTTACAAGTTCTGCCAACGGATCTTGCAACCTTCTGGCTATCGAAGCAGCACTTCTCTGTCCCACATCAAAGTTCGGAAACTCTTCTGTCGCTAACTTGCTAGCTGAGTAGACAGAAGCCCCCGCCTCGTTGACAATCACATACTGAACTGGCTCATGACTTTCTTTCAGAAAATCAGCAATCACCATCTCCGATTCTCTCGAAGCCGTTCCATTTCCAAGAGAAATCAAGTCGACATGATACTTATCAATCAGTTTTTTCAACGTCTCTTTTGCCGCCTTGATTTTTGCATCATTGGTAGGAGCTGTCGGATAGATCACTGCCGTATCGAGAACCTTTCCCGTCTCATCGACTACTGCCAGTTTACAGCCTGTTCGAAAAGCCGGATCCCATCCAAGCACCACTTTTCCGGCAATTGGAGGCTGCATGAAAAGCTGTTTTAAATTTTCTCCAAATACACCGATAGAGCCATCTTCTGCCTTCTCTGTCAGCTCATTCCGAATTTCACGTTCAATCGCCGGCTGAATCAGGCGGTGATAGCTGTCATCGATCACTTCTTTTAAAATCGGCGCTGTATTTGGATTGTCAACTACAATCACCTTTTTTTCTAAATAGCGCAAAATACGCTCTTCCGGCGCTTCTATTTTCACAGTCAGGAATTTTTCTTTCTCACCGCGGTTTAAGGCAAGCACACGATGTCCAGCAATCTTTGCGATCGGCTCCTGATAATTGTAATACTTGTCGTAGACGGATTCTACCTTTTCATCCTTTGCCACAGAAGAAATGATCCCTTCTCTCTCTGTGATCTCACGGATATAGATACGGTAATCTGCCTCGTCTGAGATCGTCTCAGCCACAATGTCTTTCGCTCCATTCAATGCATCCTCTGCAGTCGCCACTTCCTTCTCTTCCGACACGAAAGCCTTTGCCTGATCCAAAAGTGACTTGTCCGTCTCCTGACCAATAAGCAGTCTCGCGAGAGGTTCCAGACCTTTTTCCTTGGCAATCGTTGCTCTCGTCCGTCTCTTTGGGCGGTATGGACGATACAAATCTTCCACCACGACAAGTGTCTGCGCCTCTAAAATCTGTTTTTTAAGTTCTTCCGTCAGTTTTCCCTGCTCCTCAATGCTGGAAATAACCTGATTTTTCTTTTCTTCCAGATTTCTTAAATAATTCAGGCGCTCATATAATTTTCTCAGGATCTCATCGTTGAGCGCTCCTGTCACTTCCTTTCGATAACGTGAAATAAATGGGATCGTATTCCCCTCGTCGATCAATTTTACAGCCGCATCCACCTGCCAAAGTTCTACGCCAAGTTCTTCCTTCAGTCGTCTGTTAATATCCATTTTCTTTCTCCTTTTCCAATTTTCTCGTCCTGTCTCAATTCCAGAACGTCATTCGGCAATCTGCCAGAAACCTAATTTATGATAAACACAATCGTTTCTTTCTTAATATTCACCAAGAAATCACCATTCTCTGCATTTTTTGCCAGATTTTTTTCGTTTAGATATTTATGATATCTCATATCACTTTGATTTACAACACCAATTCCCTTTCTTTTGAGGAAATTCTTGTTTTTCCTTGTTTTCTATGTTATCATTTGGGTTAATCAAACGGACATGACACCTGATGGTGTCACTGCCAATCATTAAAAGCCCCGCAGATTGCTCCGTGCAGCCAGGTGCCCTGTCTGCCGTCCAGTGAGACTGGGCTTTTACACTAAAAAACCACGATTGTTTGAAAGGAGTTTTTCATCTATGGATTATCAGCAATATCAGCAAGATCCAAATTTTTCAAATGGTTGGGACCAAAAGCCTTCTCGTCCGCGCAGATCTGCTATGGAAATCGCCGCCTTTTCCTTTTCCATCATTTCCGTGCTTTTTATGTTCTTTTTTCCTATGACGTTGGTATTTATCGGCTTATCCATTTTATTTGCTTTGCTCTCAAAAGGCAGTGACACAAAAATCAGTTCCTTTGCAAAATTAAGTATTCTTGTTTCTGTCGTATCACTTGTCGCCGGAGGTGGATCCACCGCTTCCTATCTTTACCGAAATTGGGATGCCATCACGCAGGAAGTCGAGTATGCTCTTGATTATCTCTATGATATCCTAGAAAATCCTGACTCTTACAGTGATTATAACTGGCTGTTTGATGATCCGGATTTCTTCAAGAATCCGTCTCAAGAATTCTATGATGACTATGGAGACCTGATCCATGATTTATACGGAAACTCTCCCTATTATGGCACACCTGATCCAATGCCACATCAATCGTTTTCTCAGCCATCAAGTGATATTATTTGATCATTTCACATAGATCGGCTGCGGACAAAGGCAAAAATCTTAATTTAAATCTTCTATTTTAACACAAAGAATGGAGTGTGAATTTTAAATGAAACGTTCTTCCGCCGAATTAAAAGCATTGGCAAGAGGTTATCTTCAAGGGCGTTATACAATTGCCATTGAGCTCATTCTTGTCTGCTATATGATACTTTTTGGTCTCAGTGAGATTGGTCTTCTCTGTTTTTCGATGAATGGATTTGCTCTCATTGATCTTGCTGGGAACTTTATGATTTCTCTTTTGACGATAATGGTATCTACTGGACTCTCCTACTGTTTTCTTGCAATCAGCAGGGGCTGGCAGGTTCGAATTACCGATTTGTTTTTTACTTTCCGTTTCCAGCCAGACAAAGCGCTCATCCTATCCTTAATTTACAGTGTTGTGATGACTGTGCTCGAGCTTCCAAGCACAGTCATCTCCTCATCCTTCGGTCAATTTAGCGATTATTTGAATACCAACATTTTCCTGGCACTGATTCTAATCCTGACTTCTGTAGTATGTCTGATTCTTTCTGTCATCTTTCAGCTGGCATTTGCGATGTGCTACTACATCTATATGGATCATCCGGAGATGTCCGTCCAGCAAATTATCCAGACAGGATTTCATATGATGAAAGGCAACAAAGTGCGTCTGTTCTACATCTATATCAGTTTTATCGGACTAATCCTGCTTTCCTGTCTGACATGCTTTATTGGATTGCTCTGGGTGCTTCCTTATATCCAGGTCACAGCTGCTGTCTTCTATCGAGAACTGAACGGAGAATTGCCTCCAAAATCACCTGTTGCATAATCATAGTTCATATACAACAGATCCTCTTCCGACTGCTTTTCTTGCCCTCTTACTTTATCGCGCAAGATTTTCCTAGCGGAAGAGGATTCTTTTTTCTTTCTGTACTGTTTTTCCATCTTTACCATACACTCTATCTGATATCATCTTTTCTTCTGAACATCAGCGCAGTGCATATAAAAATTCTTTCATCTGAGTCTGAGTCATTCCCGTCTGTGCTTTAAACAGCTTATAAAAATAATTTGAATTTGGATACCCGATCATACTGCTGATATCTTTTGCCGGTAAATTCTCTACGCCAAGTAATTCGATCGCCTTTTCCATCCGGATATCTGTCAAGATTTCCAGGAATGTATGGTTCAGTTCCTGTTTGAACAGTCTGCTCAGATAAAAAGGTGTAATTGAAATTTCCTTTGCTGTCTGTTCCAATGAAATATTATTCATGTAATGATTCTGCATATAATACAGACTAGCCTGAATATACGGATGCATCTGCTTCTGTTCTCGTGCAAGGGAAATCTTAGAAAAATCTGATTCCTGCAGAATAATGTCCCTGACAGAAATCGACTCCTCTTTTTCACTGATCACTTTCCAGCAGTTCCATAAGCTCACTTGTTTTTCTGCGTAAGCTGGATTACTCACCCGTATCCGCAAAAGCAGATCTGCAAAACACAACTTTTGGACAGGTGTATTTTTCTCGGCACCTGTACTTTCTACAAATTTTTTGATCAGATGCTCCAGTTCCCACATTTTGTTTGTGGACAAAAAGCTCAGATATTGATATCGAAATTTGATATAGTGTTTTAAAAACTGTTCTGAGTTATCCATTGCATTTGCCGCTGTATAAAAGTTGACGGTGTAAAAATTCATTTTTTCCGCTGTACTCTCATATAAGGCCATAGCGCTCTCTGACAGTGCAGATTTAAGTTCTTCAAGACTGGTCTTATACTGACTGATTCCGATTTTCATCATCCTATGCTCCTGCATTCCCCAGAGTGCAAAATGCAGATCATCCTCTATTTTCGTACGGTAAGAGGTATCTGTCTCCGCCTGGGAGAAAAAATAAATCAGATATAGTTTCTGTTTATGGCAGGCACAGATGCAGCTGCAAATTGTTCTCATCTTTTGCACCACTTCGCCTAAAAATGTTTTCGTATCTTCTGCCTGTGTTGGTCGAATAATGGCAGTAGCGTATCCATGATCTGCGTCCAATTTCAGCTGTTCCAAAGTCGATCTGATCTGCCCAAGATCTATATTTCCTGCGATGAGTTCCAGACAAAGCTTATCTTCCAAAAGATCTCTGTAATTTTGCTCTAGTGACAGATGGTCTCTTTCCCTCGCATCGACAAAGCGCTCTTTTTCCAACTCATTGATCTGTTTGCACATTGCCACTTCCAAGGCTCCTCGAGTAACAGGTTTCAACAGATAGTCTCCTGCGCCAAGTTTTAATGCTTTCTGTGCATAATCAAAGCTGCTATATGCACTGATAATAATAATTTTGGTCTTCGACTGTTTCAGCCGAATAATTTCTAGAGCTTCCAGACCAGTCATACCCGGCATACCGATATCCAACAGTACTAGGTCGGGAGAATTTTTTTCCACAGACTTAATCAATTCAAATCCGTTGTGCACAAAAGGCAGGATATCCAGCTGAGGAAAATCTTTTTGAATGAGACATTTCACACCTTTGCATTCTATAACTTCATCATCAGCAATCAATACTTTGATCATTTGTTTCGTCCTCCGATGGAATCTATAAAGCTATAGTCTTCCCTCTCTTCTGTTATTTTCTGTCATCCATCAAGAGAGCCAGATGACTCCTGTCATCTTAGAAGTACCCAGATGTGACAGAATACTGAAAATAGGTAATTACAGAATGAATCTGCAATTACCTCTTCTTGCTCAAAAACGTAAACTCTTTTTTTGTATATATTTCGCGGCTAACTTGTTCAAAACTTACAATGATTAATATATATTCATCGTTCTTTGTGTGTATTTTAGCATAAAACATGAAAGATAGCAATCATATATCTTTTTTCTTATCACCAAGGTTTACATCAAAAAAGTGTCAACGCTTCTTTTACAGCAACATCACCAATCCGCGACTCCATAATAGCCTCTTTTTGAGATACTTTTCACATTTTTTTGAATATTTTGCCTCGCAACTATTGTCCTGATATCAAGATTGGATAATATATCAAAATTCAACCATCTAGATCTGCAAGATAGAACATATCTGAACAAAATTCGAAAATTGAATTATTCGTGTGAAAATTCTAAAATAATAATATCAATTTTGACCGACGAAAGGAGAATGTGTAATGAAAAATTGGAAACGTATAGCCGCAGTGTCGGCTGCAGTGGTAATTTCCGCTATGTCAACTGCTACTGTATTTGCTGAGGAGTATAATTCTTTTAATCCTCCGATTGCTACAACAGCGCAGGGCGAACTGATGGGATTTATGAACGAGGGAACCTATACATTCCTTGGTATTCCTTACGCATCCGCAGAGCGTTTTGAAGCTCCTCAGAAAGTGGAAGCTTGGGATGGTGTAAAGAGTGCACAGGCTTATGGAACAATCTGCCCGATTCAGAATCAGACATCTGTTGGATCTGACGAGTTTGTATGGCCACACCGCTACTGGGTTCAGAATGAGAATTGTATGAACCTTAACGTATGGACACAGAGCCTTGATACCTCCGCAAAGAGACCTGTTATCGTATTCTTCCATGGTGGTGGATACAGAAATGGTTCTTCCATCGAATCTGCTGCATATGACGGAAGAAACTTAAGTGAGTACGGCGATGTTGTAGTTGTAACAGTAAACCACAGATTGAATGTTCTCGGATACATGGATCTGAGTTCTTTCGGTGAGGAATATGCTGATTCTGTTAACATCGGAACACAGGATATGGTAGCATCTCTTGAGTGGATTCAGGAGAACATCGAAAACTTCGGCGGTGATCCAGACAACGTAACTATCTTTGGTCAGTCAGGCGGCGGCGGAAAAGTAAACACCTTACTCCGCACACCATCTGCAGAAGGTCTGTTTGACAAAGCTGCTTGTATCAGTGGTTCCTACGGAACAATCGACAAAGAGACCAACGATGCAATCGTACAGGCTACATTAAAGAATCTTGGACTGGATGAGACTCAGGTAGATGAGCTGAAGACATTAGATTATTATACTCTGATCAATGCTGCTCAGGCTGCTTGTACAGAAGTTGGAACAAACTGGACACCAGAGGCAGACGGTGTTGTTGTTCAGGCTGATCTTTGCGACTGGGCAAATGATATTCCATTTATCGCCAGCACAGTATTCAGCGAGTTCAACTACAGCTGGACATTCGATGGACCAAACAAAAACCTCTGGACAGAAGAAGAGACTATGGCTAACCTGACCGCTAAATATGGTGACAAGGCTGAAGCTATCGCAGAAGAATTCCAGAAAGTATTCCCAGATCGTCCTCTGGCAGATGCATACTTCTACTATGCTGCAGGTCGTATCATCAGCAGACAGGGTGTTGAGACTATCCTGGAAGACAAACTGGAAAATGCAACCGCTCCTGTTTATGAGTACCTGTTTGACTATGAAATCCCGGTTAACGGCGGTATCCTTTCCTTCCACTGCTGTGACCTGATTTATATCTTCCACAACGTAGACGTTCCTGTTGTTTCTATCGCTACAGGTGGAGATGAGACAGCTCACAAAGTTCAGGATCAGGTTGCTGATGCTTTCCTCGCATTCATGGAGACAGGAAATCCAAGCACAGAAGAACTTGAGTGGAAACCTTACACAACAGATGAGAAGAATATCATGGTATTCTCCGCTGACAGTGAGTGCAAGGTACTTGGCGACGAGCAGCTTTACACATTGATCGCTGAGGCACTTCAGTAAATAATTTCTGTATATTGTCCTGTCATGGACAGTATGTATAGCAGACAATTAATAAAGTAAATTGCAGGCGCCAGGATATGTTCTCATATCCTGGCGCTTACTATCAGCTTATACTCTAATATTTTCGAAATCTCTCATATCGCTCCCTCACAAGCGTTTTGGGGGATTTTTTTTCATATTTGAAGAGAAATTTTCTGATTTCCATGTCCATTTCAATACAGACAGACGCCATATTCCTTTTCGTCAACGGTTCTGGCTCTTCAATGACTTTTTCTATGATTTCCATCTCTGTCATATGTTCTGCCGTCATTTTCATATGTTCTGCTGCTTCCTCTCCTTTTGTCGTATCGTGCCATAGAATACTGGCGTAACCTTCCGGAGACAAGACAGAATACACTGCATTTTCCAGCATCCAGACCTCATTACCTACTCCCAGAGCCAAGGCACCTCCGCTTCCTCCCTCACCGATGATGATAGAGAGAATGGGAATTGTCACCGTTGAAAGTTCATATAAATTTCTTGCGATCGCCTCACCCTGTCCTCTCTCTTCAGCACACTTCCCGCAGAATGCTCCCACTGTGTCGATCAGACAGATCACTGGTCTTCTAAATTTCTCCGCCTCTTTGATTAAGCGCAGCGCTTTTCGGTATCCTTCCGGGCAAGGCATTCCAAAATTTCGGTACAGCGCATCTTCCATCGATTTTTTCCCCTTCTGCTGTGCAAGCACAGTGACAGGTGTTCCGTGAAAGGAAGCGATCCCTCCAATGATCGCTCTGTCATCCCCATAGCATCGATCACCGTGCAGTTCAAAAAACTGTTCAAATAACTTTTCTATAAAATCCAGCGCTGTCGGTCTCTCACTCATCCTAGCAACTTTTACTTTCTCCCAGTTGGAACAATTTTGTTTATTCTCTCTTGTTTTTCTTGCTCTCTCTTCTATCTCAATCTTCCCTTGGATGATTCTCGTTTTTCTGTTTTTTGGTTCTTTTTTATGCATCAAGAAAAGTTGCGATAGTTCCTCTTTCATCGTCTCACGTCTCACAATCGCATCTAAGAATCCATGCTCCAGCTGAAATTCTGCACTCTGAAATCCCTTCGGCAATTCTTCCCCCATCGTCTGTGCCACCACTCTGGGACCAGCAAATCCAATTGTGGCACCCGCTTCTGCCAGGATAATATCGGCAAGACTGGCAAAACTTGCCGTCACACCTCCTGTCGTCGGGTTTGTCAGCACAGCAATATACAACATTCCCGCATCACTATGCCTTTTTACTGCTGCTGCTGTCTTTTCCATCTGCATCAACGAAATAATACCTTCTTGCATTCTGGCCCCGCCAGAGCAACAAAACAAAAGTACTGGTATCTTCTTTTTCATTGCCTTTTCAAACAATCTTGCCACTTTCTCTCCCACCACATGTCCCATACTGCCCATCATAAATCTGCCATCCATAATTCCAATCGCCGTTCTGATACCACAAATTCTTATTTCACCGCATACAATCGCCTCTTTGATATGGTATCTCTCCCTCATTATGAGCAATCTTTCGGCATATTGTTCATCCCCATAAGGATTTGAACACGGTATCTCACCATCCCACTCTCTAAATACTCCGCCGTCACTCAACATCTCAATCCTTTTTTCAGGGGACAAAGGGTGATATTTGTGGCATCTAGGACAAATTCCCATTTCTTTCATCCACTGTTTGTCCTTGCCCACTGTCTGTTCAAAACAATCGCAAATCGATATCATCTTTTGAATCCTCCTAGCATAAATCCAATGTTTTTGCAATTTTATCAAAGCACTGTATTTCTGGCTTGATCTCCATTGGCTGACCGGTCGCTTTCAAGGCACTGCTGCAATCTTTCAGACCATTGCCAGTCACAACCACCACAACTTTTTTCCCCTTTTCTATCCTTCCTTCCCTGCACAGCTTCCTTACCCCTGCCAACGCTGCTGCTCCTGCCATCTCAGCAAAAACTCCGCTGCTGTGTCCCATCATCTTCATCGCCTCTAAGATTTCCTCATCAGAGACTTCCGCCATCAGTCCCTTTGACTGTATCATCGCTCTCACTGCTTTCTCTCGATTTCTCGGTCTCTCCACAGCAATACTGTCTGCAAGCGTTCCCTCCAACGCTGCCTTGGATACCATTCCTTCTTTTATTGACCGATGGACCGGGCAACATCCGCTTGCCTGTACGCTGATCAACCTTGGAAGCTTTTCAATCCAATTCAGTTCATACAGATCTAAAAATCCTTTCCATATTCCGGCTATCGTACAGCCATCTCCCACAGAGACTGCCACATAGTCAGGACTTTGCCATCCCAATTGTTCGCAGATCTCATATGCCACCGTCTTTTTCCCTTCTATCAAAAAAGGATTAATTCCTGCATTCCGACTATACCATCCATATCTCTCAATTACCTGCTCAGACAGCAAAAATGCCTCCTCATAGTTTCCATCTACTCGAAATACTATTGCTCCAAAAATCAAAAGCTGTGCCAATTTTGCTTGCGATATGTTTGCAGGTACAAAAATCACACATCTCAGCTGATCTGCTGCTGCATTTCCGGCGAGAGAAGCAGCTGCATTCCCAGTGGATGCACAGCAGACTACCTTTTTTTTATTTTCTCTGGCTTTTGAGATTCCCACCGCGGATGCGCGGTCTTTTAGACTTGCCGTCGGGTTCCTGCCTTCATCTTTCAGATAAAGTTCCGATATCCCTATCTGTTCCCCTAACATTCTGCACCGATAAAGAGGCGTTCCTCCCACCATCATATTTTGCACCGTCACTCCCTGTGCAACAGGCAACATTTCTCGGTAGCGCCACATCGAATAATCGGAGGAATGCTCTATTTTTTCCCTTGGAATTTCTTTTTTCATCTTTTCATAGTCATATTGTATCTCAAGAGTGCCTCCACACTTACACAGCCCCAGCTCTGTCTCCGCTTCATATCTGCGACCACAGCGGATACATTCTGCGTATTTTACATTTTTTATCTTTTTCTTATCATTTTGCAGCATTCCTTCTATTTTTGGTCTTCATTCCTTCCTTTTTTCACATTTTTTATCTAGATTCTTCCTCAAATCTGGAGATTATCATTTTAGGAAAATAAATCTGATCTTTTTTCTTTTCTATGTCTTGAAATCGAATTCCGATATAATTGAAATTTACAACACAGTATGCCTCTCCCTCCGTCTCAATCACATATCGCTCTGCGCCATACCGAAGCTCTATCTTCTCAAATATTTGTTCCGAGCATCCGTCTGCTTTAAAATCTTCAAAGATCAGTTCAGAAAAAACCCCTTCTCTGTCAGAGGCGCAATAGGTCATTTCCGTTCCGTCCTTTAATTTCACACAACACAAAAAAGAAAGATCCAGCAAACCAATGTGAAAGATCGGTCTGATCTCCCCACTGAAGATTCTTGCACTGGTCACAATTTCCACGCGATTTTTTTTAAACAGATGATACTGACGATACATGACAAACTGTGTTTCTCTGTAAAGAGCGGTCAGACAGATCCCCTCCTGCAGGTGAAAATGGATCTTTTTTTCTACATTTGTCTCTAAGATTCCTTCCAGATATGGTCTGCAAAGACATGGCCACATTTCCATAAAAATCTGTCTCCTGCCTTCTTTAAATATCAACCTTCCACTCGCCACATCCATTTCCATATCATCCTCGCGCATCCGAATTCTTTCTTTTTTTCTCATCTCCTCACTCTTTGCCGGAAAGAAACAATATCTCCCTTCTTCTGGAACAACAAATTCAACCTGATCTGCTTCCTCTGGCACTTCCACTACAATTTCTTTTTCCGCAAGATTTTCATAACACTGTGCCCTATAGAAATGGTTTCCCCGATAAACATTCACAAGCAATTTTTCTTCCGAAGCACAACTTTGTTTCTGGTTGATATAAGAATACTGTCTTTTTCCCGAGAGATCTTGATAAATCTGGAATCCATTTTTTAAAGCACGCACGCCAGCCACTCTGCTGGTAACAATATCGATCCAAAAAATATACTGGTTCCACGCTGTTTTCCACCTTGTCTCGACCATTCTCTCATTGATCCATTCTACCGTTTGCAGTACTTTTGATCTTTTGAAAGGCTGCATCGCCTGCGAAAGGACATGATTTTCTATCAATTTCGTCTGTTTTACCGCATGAACGATTGCAGGCATATAGTTATGCAGCACTACTTCTCCATATAATGTAGGGATATTGTCCAAGAAAACAAAACCTGTCTTTTTCATCATATACAGAGAGGGTGTATTATCTATCTTCACTTCTGCAATCAGCTCTCGATACCCTAATTCCACTGCCTTTATAAGAAGAAGACTAAACATCTCTGCGATGGAAAACACCGCTGTCCGATACCTGTGATCAATAATCATTCCACTCATGATGATCTGTCCAGCATGGCATACTCTCTGTGAACCCAAAAGGTAGCCAGCAACATAACTGACAACAGTATCCCCCTGTTTCCCCAGTACCCCAAAAACAAATCCCTTCTTTTTCTGATAATCGCAGAACTCTTCTCCCGTCATATTCTGATTGTACTTTCCCATCCAAAATTTGTTCCGTACCATCAACTCTGCGACTTTCTCTGCATCGGAATCGCTATAATAGGAATATATGATCTTACTCATAGCTCATCGCCTCCACATCACTTGTTCTCTCACTTTTTTCGTGACATATGAGCGATCGCCAGAACGTAAAAGCAGACGCCAGATCCCACTAAAACAGCGATATGCAACCATGGTTGTGCTCTGTACTGCCCATAACAGAAAGTCACACCCACAGTTTCTCTAAATTCCTCCAAGACCTCCTGCGGCAAGCCAGAAAATCCAACTGCCATTGCATCTTCCATCAAAATCTGCCGGAATAATACGGCGGCATGTGCGCACGGAAAACACTTGATCACCGCCTGTACCCCTGAAGGCAAATCGCCTATACAGATATACGCTCCGACAAGGAATCCAATCAATGTTCCCAAAACGATACTCGCTGTCGTGTATGCGGCGACTGTCTCCAAAAACGATACCAGAAAGCTGACAAGTGCGCTCGATGCAAAAGAAGATAGCAGAATCACCACTCCTATCTGTGCAATCTTCATCGGTTCAAGTACAGCTCCCCCCTGGGCTGCGATATAGATTTCACCCAAAAGAAAGGTGATCCCGGTCATGGCGACACTGATGAAAAAGCCGGTCATCAGATATCCACCCACAACCTCCCATTTTTTTACTGGTGAAGAATAGAAATCTTTAATATTCCTCTGCTCTTTATCCGAAACCATCACGGCATATGCTCCCATGCTTGTAGTGATTCCAGAAGAAGCCAGCATTCCCGCCACCACCCAATCATTCATCACTTCTTTCACATTTGTGATAAAATCCAGCCCCTCCATAATGGAGTCTCCGATAAAAAATAAAAACAACGCAAAAATAATCACAACTCCCAAAAATGAAAAAAATACACCGCCCTTATCTCTGAAAAACAGTTTCAGTCCTCTGTAACAAATCTGCCTCATCCTCTGATCTCCTTGCCTGTAATATTTAAAAACACATCATCCATGGTTCCATGCAGTACTTCGAAGCTTTCTATGTAGGGCTCTAATGATGAGAGAATCCTGATCGCCTGCAGCGTACCCACAATTCGGACATCAAAATTTTCTCCTTTCTCTGTCCACTCTAAGTTTTGTTGATTTAAATATTGTTTGATTTCGCTTCCGTCAGAGACATTTCTTTTACATATCAGTCTGATATGGTCATAACTATACGCTTCTTTTAAATCATAAGGCGTTCCTTGTGCGACAATCTCCCCATGGTCCATAATCACGACATAGTCTGCTTTTGCTGCCTCTTCCATATAATGTGTGGTTAAAAAAATGGTCATTTCCTTTTCTTTTTGCAATTTCTCTATTGTCTCCCAGATATGCTCCCTTGTCTGGGGATCCAGACCTGTCGTAGGTTCATCTAAAAATAAAATTTTAGGTGTGTTGAGCAGAGCTCTTGCAATATCAGCTCTCCTCTTCTGTCCTCCTGACAGTTTCCCATATGGGCGATCCATAAATTCTGTAATCTCTGCATATCTCGCTGCCTTTTCGATTGCTTCCTTTTTTTGCCCTGTTCTTTTGTAATAAAATCCTGCACGAATCATCAGATTTTCTCGAACTGTCAATTTTTGATCCAGTAATTGTTCTTGAAAAACCACGCCGATGTTCTCCCTGATTTCTGCTGCTTCCCTCATCCTATCTAATCCTGCTATTTTCACACGCCCGCGATCTGGCTGCTGAAAGGTACATAAAATATCGATGACTGTAGACTTTCCCGCACCGTTTGGTCCCAGAAAGGCAAACATACTTCCTTTTTGTACATCAAAATCAATTTCTCTTACTGCCTGTACACTTCCGTAATTCTTTTTTAGTCCCTTGACTTCAATCATCTTTTCCATATATTTTTCCTTTCTGTTCACGGCAAAAATTCTGGAATTTCCCATCCGATCTTATTTTTCATCGCCTGCTCATAAATATAATCAGCTACGATCAGATCTAAGATTCCCAGACCAAAAGGACTGAAGATGGTTGATTTTCCCTTTTGCCTGGCTGCCACTTTCTGCCGGATTACCTCCGCCAGTGTTCCTGCTATAAAATTTTTCGACCCTTCTTGCTCATACGTCAATTCAATCGATGTCTTTTCACGACAAACGTGATCTGCGTCATCTACAATGTTGTGTGCACTCTTTATCACTTCTGGTTTAAAGTCTCGCAGAGAGATGTCAAGGATCGTCATGTTCTCTGGCAATCGCCCAATAAAAGGTATGCCCGCTGTCGTTGCGACAGATACCACTGATGTACACTCAAAAACTTCTTCGACAGACTCACAGCACACAAATTTTAATTTCTCATACTGCTGTGTTTTCGAAAATTTTTCTGCACGCTCTGGATCTCTGTCATATAAATAAATTGTTCTAACCATCTTAAAAACAGCACAAAAGAACTTCAAAATTTCACTGTTAATCCGACCACATCCGATCAATCCTAAGCGCTCGTCTCCCGCATTGCTGTGGAGATATTTTGCCGCCAAAACAGCGCTGGCAGCTGTCCTCGTCGCACTGATCTGTGATCCCTCCAAAATTGCCTTCACTCTTCCTGATTCCATGTCATTTAGGATCATCACTGCCGAAGCTCTCTCCATGCCTTTCTCAATATTTTCTGGAAAAGACGAAATCCACTTCACCCCTGCCATCGGTCGCTCTCCTCCCAGATAAGCCGGCAGGGCAATCATCCGATTTTTCTCGTCATCTGGGAAACGCAAAAAGCTCGAGTGCGGCAGCACACTCATCCCTCTGTCATGTGCCAGGTAGGTCTCCTCGACCATCTCAACAATCTCTCTTTCTTTTCCTTCCAGTATTTTTCTCACTTGTTTTTCTCCGAGCATCACGATACTCTTTTCCATAATTTCTCCTTTTCTCTGCTCTTTCTCCAAAACGTGATCTTACTGCCGCTCCAGTTTCTGGCATGTGATACTCATCTGATCTCTAAAGGATACCACGCCCATCATCGCTCTTCTTTCGATGGCTGCCGGAGGGTAGAAAAACAGATTGCTGACCACTCTTTCTTCTGTGTCTATCTCAAATTTGTTCAAATTTGAGATTCCAATGATATTTTCTTTTTCTTTATATCTCAGAATTTTTGAAACCTGAGTCACCCGTTGATTCTGCTCCCCACGGCACTGTGCGTAAATCATATCGTCAACAAATGTCGGTTCCAGATCTGCCAGCAGCTTCACACCCGCCATCAAAAATGTTCTCTCTGCTTTTTTGCTCTGCAAAATTTTATGGATTTTCTCCGCTTTTTCCCAGATCTCTTTTGCCTTCTCTATATCACAGCGCATGATATCAATCCTGCCGACAAAGTTTCCCATTTTTTTCGTTCCTTTTCTCAAATCTACCGGCAGACTCACACCATCCACTTTTGCCTCTTCAAAAATTTTCGCAGTAAGATAAGAGGTAATCGTGACATTTTTCTTTTTGCATTGCTGGAGCAATCTCTCATACGCACTTCCCGAAATGTTCCACTCTCTTATCGTTCGTCTGTATCCTGCTGTCATCTCACAGAACAGCTCTTTTGCCTCCTCACTGCTGTGGACTCTTCGGACCGATCTCAAATTCACCAGCTGCCGGAGGTGATTCATCTGCTTATCTAGTTTCACATTACAAAAATCGTTTTCACAGACAAAGTCACGTTTCCTTCTTTCTTCCTCATATGTTTCCTGCCTACCGCAGCATATATAGATGATGTCTCTCATCAAACATAAAAGCGATTTTCCATCCGCAATGATATGATGTACACACATAAACATCCGCACTCCATCCGTCATGCTCTGAAGTACAAATCTTGCCATCTCTCCTCTCTCAATGTCTAAAAAAGTTTTGGACAGTCTCTCAATCACCTCTTCCCGCCTCTGCATCGCGGTACAGAGAATTTCCGCCGACCTTGTCCCCCGTTCTTTTTCTATGTAATAACACTCACCATATTCATTTTGGTGAATGCGCCATCGAAAGATCGGGTCCTGTTCAAGAATGATCTCTATCGCCTTTTTTATCTCATCCATGCGAATCTCTCCACAAAAATCCACGGACATAATAATATAAGAAAAAGGGTCGTGGTAATATATGCGCTCTGCAAATAGCTTTTCTCTCACTTTTCCCCTCCCAGCCGGATATCTGGCAGGTATTCGGAAAAGTATCGCTCATACAGATTTCTAAAATACCGCTCACCGCGGTCATGAGAGATCATCACACATTTTTTCCCTTTAATCTGCCTTTCAGTCAGATATCTTGTTGCTCCTGCATAAACACATCCAGAAGATGCCCCCAAAAACAGCTGTTCTTTGTCTAAAAGATCCCTAAGCCCCTTCAAAGCTTCTCTCTCTGTCACGATCACTTTGTCCTCGATATATGCACGTTTTAAATTATCACTGCAAATGCTAGACCCAATGCCGGTAAGGTGTTTTACCACTTTACTGTCAGGGTCAAAAATTTTGGATCCTTCAATGTCAACAGCAATCACTTTTGCCGACGTGCTGTACCTCTTTGCGGCTTCTGAGACGCCTGCCACGGTTCCGCCACTTGACACTGCCATAAAAATATACTCTACGTCTGGCACTGCATCGATGATCTCTTTTCCCAGCGTTTCCCGATAAGCTTGTGCCACTTTTTCATTCCCATACTGGTTAAACCAATAAACCTTTGCTTTACTTTTGATATATGCCTGCACCATCTCCAATCTTCTTTTCAGATAGCTTCCATTTGCATCTGCCTCCATAATCTTGATAGTGTTTGCATGGTAAGAATGGATCAAGAATTCATTCAATTCTGATATCGATGGGTCGATCACAATGGTAACCTTCAACCCCATCTGCGCGCCAACTGCAGCCAGCGCAACTCCCATATTGCCCGAAGAACTCTCCACAATCTCTGTATCTTTGTCAATCATTCCTTCTCTCATCAACTGACTGAGCACATAAAATGCTGCCCTGTCCTTCGCACTTCCATACAGATTGCTGCCTTCCAGCTTCATGTATACTT
This sequence comes from Robinsoniella sp., assembly GCA_022788205.1. Lineage (GTDB taxonomy): Bacteria > Bacillota > Clostridia > Lachnospirales > Lachnospiraceae > JAGZHZ01. The sequence goes on from JALEVQ010000081.1 coordinate 25,945, forward strand.
CATTTTCTTCACACGAGTCTAACCTCACCAAAGGTGTGTTTCCGATCCATTTTTCTCTCATCTTTCCTCCGTCCATCTCTTTGAGCCTAAATCATTTTAAATGTTCTTCTCTGTCTCTTCCCTTCGCACCGATTCAACAGTTGAACAATCATATCAAAATCCTGTTTTCCGCATTTTTCTTTCTGATCTTTTCTGAAAGAAATCCCTTTCTCAAAGAAATCCATGTTAACCACAATTTTCAGGCAAAACTCTTCAAATTTTTCCTCTTCTTCTACCACTTTGCACCGTTCTCTGCCCAAAATCAATTGACAGTGATATCTGCAATCTACAATCTCGATCTCAAGTACCGAGGGATCCATATGAATCGTTCCTGGCTCATACGTCAGTGCCATACTTCTGACAAACACTCTCGCCTTTTCTCTTTGGAATTCTCCCTCTGACATCTTTTTTGTTCTGACTATCCATTGTGCGTTCACTAAATTTAAAAATTCTTTTTTGCCCAAGATCGGCTTCTTCAATTCTTCCCGCCATCTCTGATCAAGGTATCCATATCTGTGATAAAAATATCCCGCCTCCTGCAATGTAGCGAAATATTTCTGCGTCTGTCTTTCTAAAAAACGATTCATGAAGATCTGTCCTTCCGGACAAAAAATCTTCTCGCATTTATCCCCATATAAAATCCGAAACTGCAGATCAATCGCGTCGATATTTTGTTCCAAATTATAGAGACCACTTGTGCAAAACAGTAAATATTTCTGGTGTTCTAAAGAATAGCGGTATCCATGACCTGTGAGGTTTCCCCCGATCTCCTCAACGTAAGGTGTCAGAACAGGCAACAGTCGTTCCATGAAAATCTTTGCTTTTGCAGCCATCCCAAAATAATAATTAGGGAAACTCCAGACAACAAAATCTGCCTCTATGTAAGTCTTCAGACACTGCTTCATGTCATCTTGAATCACACATTCCCCTTCCTCATTTCCCCAGCAAAAAAAACATCCTCTACATGGCTCTATTTTCTTTTGCTGACAGATAATCTCCTCTATTTCATAGCTTGATTCACGATTCATCCCCTCCAAAAATTCTAGTGCAATTCTCCTGCTGTTGCTCTTTTTTCCCCTTGGGCTTCCGCTAATCAATAATACTTTTTTCTTCATTTATTCTCCCTGACACATCCGCTCTCTGTGCAATCAGCTTTTCGATCGCATCTGCCGCTCTTTTCTCTGCCCTCCGCTTTGAATCGCAAAGATACCCTTCAATAATCTGATGAATGAGCTCGATTTCCCTTTGGTATTCTGGATTTTCTATCAACTCGGAAAATGCTTCCTCAATCTGTTTTATTTTTCTCTCATAAGAATATAAAATTTTCCCACATTTTCGAAAACGGATCATATTCTCCGTATTATGCCGCTGTTCATACGTTGTGGGGAAGGCAAGAAATGGGCATCTGCCTGCCGCCACTGCATATAAAGTTCCTTGTCCTCCTTGGATAATCGCTGCATCACAGATCTGCGCAATCTCAATCAACGGAAACTTTTCATAAAAGTGAAAATTCTCCGGATAATCCACCATTTCCTCCTGGCTTAGCATTCCTATCACCGAGATAAAAAATTCAAAGTCAAATTTTCTCATTGCCTCTAAGACCTGACAAAACACTTCTTTTCTCCCGGCTGATCCAAGTGAAATCAAAATCTTTTTCTTCCTTTTTCGTTCTGGATTGTTCTGAATTTCTCTGACTTCCAGAGGCATCTCGATTTTTTGGCTGTTAAAGATCGGACCGATAAATTCATATTCTCCCTGCCTCTCTTTTATCTGTGAGAAAAGCTCTCGGGCATCTGACATCAGATTTAAATCTCCCCTGTAGATTTCTATGTTGCACCGAAAATGTTTCGCTCCATATCTCTCAAGACAATCATTCCATTCTTTTACCGTCGTACATTCTTGCACCATCTTGGCATATGCCAGGGCATCTTCACACAATGCCCGTGCTTCCCGAAAGAGCAGTCTACTCTCTTTTTTTCTTTTTCTGTTTTCCTCAAAATCCTGGAATCGCTCCATGTTTTTTTCAAAATAAGGTGCGGACAAGACTGCTGACAGACACCACACTATTTTAACCTTCATGATACGTGCCGACACACTCAAAGTCATCCGATAACCCGTCAATATTACAGCTGGCTGGTAGCGCTTGATCAGAGAAATTTCCTCTGCCACAACCTTCTCAATTTCCTGCATTTTTGCATACTCGCTCCCCACATGATCCATATCGAGCATTTTTTCTATCCTCTCTTTGTGATACCACATCTGATCGGCACACAATTTTTCCCTGATAAAAGGCTTATCCTGCAATAAAAAATCATACTTCCCCTCTCCCAAAAAAACGATCTGATAGCCTCTCTGATACATTTCCATGGAAATCTCGATCATGCGCTGCGTCTCACTCCAATTAAATAATGCCGCTCCTGTCATCATAACTTTTCCATTTTTCTTTCTCCCTCTGTCTTTCTCACGTTGTCCTTCCATCTGTTACTCCCCTCGCCGTCTATCCTCTCACTGCGATCTCAAAATCCCCTTCGAGAACACGCGCTTTTGTCACCGTGTTTTCTATTCTGACAGAAAACTTCCTTTTATCTCCCCCAAATTCTTCTTCCTTCGCATTTTCTTTCACATAAATCTCCAGCATTTCTCCCAGTCTCGCTGCACCACAAAATTTACATACTACTTTCTTCACATCAAACAATCCGATCCCTTCCATCTCCTTCTCTGACCCCCATTCCCTCATCCACTGCCAAATCGCTTTCTCACACCAGATCAGATATTGTGGATGATGGACAATATTGTAACTGTCCAGATCCGTCATTCCCACCCGAATCTGAATCGATGAATCCTTTTTTTCCCGCACACTTTGCCACCTCATTTTTCTTTTTCTTCATACTTTTGAACGACCACAGCTCCATATGTGCCTCCGAGTGACATGCCACTCAGGCATGCCCTCGCCAACGGTACCGCAATATTTTTTCCCTTTGCATATCCTTCATCCACCGAATCTCTCAGAGAAATTTGTTTAGGAAACCCGATCACTTCCTGTCTTTCAAAAGAATACAAAATACTCAGTAATCCATACCCGGAATTTGTCCCTGAGGCAACTCCCAGAAGCGGTGAAACCGCCGAGTATCGCGTCTGCGCATCAAAGATTCCATGCTCTTTTAATCGTTCTATCGCATTGCAGTCTGCCTCGTCACATGTGCTCACGCCAAGAGCCGCATTCACATATAAATCGATCTTTTTTATTCCACTCTCCTCCACAGCCCTGCGGACGCATTCTGCCAGTTCTTCTCCACTTGTGCTGACTGTTGCAATCCCTTCGTTGTCAGAAGTTGCGCTATATCCTTTGATAGCTGCATAGATCGGTGCCTCTCTCTCTTTGGCGTGTTCTTCTGTCTCAAGCAGGACAGCGACGGATCCCTGTGACATGACCATCCCATCACTCTGATTTGTCAAGGGTTGATACGACTTCGCAGAAAGCAGTCCAAGCTTATCTTTTCCCACAAGTAATGGCTCGTTGCATTCATCTGCGCTGATCACGACCATGATATCTGCCATCTTATTTTTTAAGATCTCACAGGCATAATTTAGCGCCGGCAGAAAAGAACAGATCCCCTCCGACAAGGTGGAGGTCGGTCCTTTGAGCATATTTGCAATACAGAAATTGCCCGGTGCTGCATTGATGACACTGTTCGGGAATTCAGACAAACTGATCTGCCCAATCCCTTCTTCAATGATTGTCCTGTCAATGCTCACAATTGTTCCAAGAGGGCCGGTAGCTGTCGCATAGATAACACCAATTTTTTCCATGTTTTCTCTTGTCACTGTGATCTTTCCTGCATCTAAGGCGTACTTTCCAGACACCAGAGCCATTTTTGTAATCTCATCGATTCTTCTTATATATTTTCCTGAAATATATTTTTTCCATTCTACTTTCGGCATAATCCCGATCTGCCTGCATGAACACTCTCGCGATTCAAATGATCCAATCCATACTTTTCTCTCAGCGAAAGTATCCCACAGCTCTGCCAAGTTTTCCCCTCCAACGCCACAGCATCCCATTCCAGTGATCACAATATCCGTCTTTGCCCTTTCTCTCTCTCTGCGCTCCACTTCTGGGACAGAAAAAGCTACACAACAGTTATTGCCGCCAAAAGCAAATGAATTTGACAAAATCACTCTGCTCTCTTTTTCCTGGGCTTTCTCAGGCACAAAATTGATCTGTGGCTGGTGCTGTATCTTCTTAAAATTCACAGTCGGAGGAAGCTGACCTCTTTCCAGCGCCATCACGGATGCGACTGCCTCCTCTGCGCCTGCTGCTCCCAGGCAATGACCGATTGCGCCTTTGATACTGCTCAGCGGAACTTCCGCCAGTCTCTTGCCGAACACAGTCCTAAATGCCATGCTTTCTGCCTGGTCATTCGCTACCGTCCCTGTCCCATGTCCATTGACATAAGACACTTTTTCCGGCGCAATCCCACTGTTTTCCAGCGCTGCCGCCATAGCCCTCGCCGCGCCGCCGCCTCCCAGATCAGGCGCTGTCGGATGATAGGCATCCGCACTCAGTCCATATCCAGCCACTTCTGCAAAGATATGCGCATTCCTTTTTCTCGCATGCTCATACTCCTCCAACAAAAGAAAGGCTGCCCCTTCTCCCAGATTAATTCCATGGCTGTCACTGTATGGTTTACACGGTTCGTTATCCAGCGCCTTGAGAGCATGAAACCCTGCAAAAGAAAAGGTAGACAGCGGATCTGCCCCTCCAGCCAACATCAAGTCATATCTCCCACTCTTAATCAGATCCGCCCCATATCCAATCACATTTCCACTTGCCGCGCATGCCGTTGAAATCACACATTTTGCTCCTTTAAAATGAAATTTTTTTGCGATGACATCCACAATCGCGTGGAGCGGATATAGATACAGATATCTGCCGTCTGCCTGAGCAATCCCTTTGCTTCTCCACTGTCTGTGGAACTCTTGCCCGCTCAGCATTCCTCCCAGGGAAGTTCCGATCGCAACACCTCTTCTGTAGCAATCTTCTCTCTCATATGTAATCTTGGCATGTTCCAAGCATTCCCCAGCCGCCAGAAGTGCCATCTCGACACACCGGTCCTTTGGGAGATTATGGTCTCTAAAGAACGGATCTTCCTGCTCAAGCTTGTCCACTTTTCCCACTGTTGCGGTAAAATTCTGATCTTTTGAAGGGAATATTTTTTGTGACAATCCACTTTCTCCGCCAAAAAGGCGTCTCTCAATCTCTGTCTTGTTTTTTCCCAGTGCATTGATAGCACCGTAACCCGTTATCACAACACGCTTCATCTTATATTCTCCTCAGATCGTCTCCGTTCGTCCGTAAATTTCATTCCATCTGTGTATCCCAGCTAGCTGGTCGCACAAACGGAGAGGACAAGGTTGTCAAGTAAGTCGGTTCCTGCTCTGTTCTCACCGACAGAGTAATCCCCGAGACGGCAATCTCCGCATCCATCAGCGCCATCCCTAAAAAGCCTCCCAACGCCGGATCATACTGTCCATATAACACCGATCCCACTTCTTCTTCCTCCAGAAAGATTTTTGTCTTTCTCTCCAAATTTTTTAAACCATGCGCTAAAAATCCGACACTTTTCTTTTCTATTTTGCTCTCAAATTGCTTCATCAGACATTCATGACCACAATAGTTTTCTTTGTCAAACTGGACAAGCCACTGCTGTGACAGCTCAAATAAATTTCCCGCCTTTTCTGTCTCCCCGTCAATCTTTGGCTGTGTGATTTCCAACATACAAATTCCAAGTGCCTCTGTCCCGCACAGCTTCACTCCATCCTCTCCATATCTCTCGAGACATTCTCCCGCCAGTTTTGCCACCGCAGCATGTACTCCTAAGACTGCATAGCCATACTCTCCCGAGCGGCCAATTCTCGCCAATATGAGGGAATCTCGATCAAAACAAACCTCCGTCATATCTCTCAGTCCTAACGTCTCCACCTGAAAATCAAACAGTTCTCCTACCATTTTCCATGACTTTTCACCTTCCAAAAATAGCAGAGAATTTTGTTCCATGAAGTCTGTCACTGTGATTCCATCTTTCCCTTTTGCATTCTCCTTGATCCATTGTGCAACCGCTTCCCCATTTTCAGGCGGTGTCATCACCAGAAAACTCTCTCCTCTGTCTGCGATATAAGAAATCCCCAATACCTCCGCTTTCTCATTTAAAAACAGGCATTCTATAATTTTTCCGCTGTTTAAATACCGAACCTCTCTTGTTGCCAGAATATCCAAAAAATCGATAGCGCTTTCTCCTGACACTTCCAAGATCGAGTAACCAATTCCATCGATGAGCCCAACTTGTTTTCTCAACGTATCATATTCTTCTTTTATACCAGTATAAAAAACCGGAACTTCACATCCATTCATCTCCCGGAATTTTACCGTATCTGGATACCATTCCTTCAATACACTTTTTCTCATTTTCGAAACCCCTCCATAAATCTGATGATTCTTCCTGCCGCATTCACTTTCTTTCGCTGACAGTGATCGTCCCTTCCACGACACAGCTGCCTGCCACATATGCTTCCACCTTGATCTGAGACAAATTTGCAAACTGACCCTTTTGAAATACTTTCAACTGCAGAACGTCCCCAGGGCGAACAACTTTTTTAAATTTTATATTTTTGATCTCAGCGAGATATCCCACTTTTGTGGCAATCTCTCCGGCATCGATCTTTCCTCTCTCTATATGATTCCAATCTGTCTCTTCCGGGAAATACGCTGTCAGATACATCACTGCGCTCAGCTGGGCAAGACTCTCCACAATCAGCACGCCTGGGACAATCGGCTCCCCCGGAAAATGTCCCGCAAAATAATATTCATTGACCGTGATATTCTTGATTCCCTCCGCACTTTTTCCCGGCTCCAGCTTCGTCACGCGGTCCAACAGCAAAAACGGATACCTGTGCGGAAGCAATTTTTCTATCACCCGCGTCTCAATCTCCATCGTCCTTCTCCCCTTCTTCTTGTTTCTCCATGATATAATCTGCCAACTGATTCACGGAACTGAACACACTCGAATCTCCATCCGAAATCGTCACAGAAAACTCACTGTAAATCCCGACCGCAAGCTCCAGCGCATCGATGGAGTCAAGTTCCAGCCCCCTTCCAAAAAGCGGCTGATCATCCGTGATAAATTCCGGGTCCAGATCGAGGCAAAGCTGTTCTACAATCATTTTCTTGATTGCCGCACACATCTCCCGCCTTCTCTTTGCATAAGACCATACCTTTTCCTTTGATACTATTTTTTCTGATACGATTTCTCTTGATACCTTTTCCATATCCATCTTTCGTTTCCTTTCTTGATTTACATGGTTAAGCCGCCGTCTACCACAATACATTTTCCCGTTATATAGGACGCCTTGGAAGAAGCCAAAAATGTCACTACATTTGCCACCTCCTCCGGTTGACCAAATCGCTCCATCGGAATCCATTCCATGTACTGCGAAGTCAACAATTCTCTGTTTGCCTTTGTCATACGGGTATCTATAAACCCCGGCGCCACTGCGTTGACTCTGATCTGGCTGTGTGCATATTCTTTTGCCACGGCCTTCGTAAATGCGATCACGGCTCCTTTTGATGCCGCATAGTTTGCCTGCCCTTTCTGTCCCACAATGCCGCTCGTGGAGGCAATGTTGACGATAGCTCCTCCCCTCTTCGCTGCACACATCAAGCGCACTGCCCCCTGGGTACAAAAAAAGCATCCCCCTATATTGGTCTCCATCACATTTCGGAAATTTTTCTCACTCATCATCAACAAATATCCGTCCTTTATCATACCTGCATTGTTGACTAAGATCCCAAGCGTCCCAAAATGCTTTTTAATTTTACAAAACATTTGATCGACTTCTTCCTTGCTTGAGATCTCTGCCTTCATCATCACTGCACTTCCTCCCTCATTCTGAATCGATTCGAGGGTTTCCCTCGCGCCCTGCTCGTTTTTATTGTAATGAACAATCACCATCGCTCCATTTCTCGCCAGATCAAGTGCAACCGCTCTTCCGATTCCCCCTGACGCTCCAGTGACGAGCGCCACTGTCCCATTTTCCCATAAAGGTTCCATCTCTTCTCTCCTTTCTGCCTCTTTTTTCTCGTCTGTTCTATCGTATCTCTCGTCCCCATCTTTTCTCAGCGGTCAGATACCCGTTCATCGGGAACAGAGTTCTCTCAATTTTTTTAAGTCTTTTCCGTCTGAGACCACATAGCATTTTTCTTTCACTCTCATGCTCCGAATCATTCCTGTCAAGGTTTTCCCGACCCCAACTTCCACAAAGATGATATTCTCCCACAAGAGTATCTTTTTCATACAATCATACCAGCGCACCATATGTGTACACTGTTCTTTGATATCCTGCCTGATCTCCTCGACATCTCGTGCATAATCTCCCTTACAGTTCAACAGCACTCCACACTTTGGCGGCTGTAAAAGGATCTGGTCCATGAGTGGAAAAAATGCTGCTTCCATCTCCCTCATAAGCGGCGTGTGAAATGCATTGCTCACATTCACCATAGCCGTGCGCACTGCTCCTTCCTGCATACATTTTCTCTCTGCCTCTCTCACCATCTTTTCCTCTCCTCCTATCACGACCTGATTTTCTGTGTTGTGCAGCGCCACAGCCACTCTTTCACCACTCGGATCGACCGTTTTGCATATCTTTTTTACCTCCTCACAGGTCATTCCTAAAATCGTACACAAAATCCCTGTCTTCTGAATCTTCTCCATCATTTGCGCTCTTTTCTGCACGATCTGAAAGGTTTGAGACAGGGTAAAAACACCGGAAGCGTTCAGAGCCGAAAACTGCCCCAAACTGTGTCCCGCCACAAGATCCGGCAGAAGATATTCCTGGCGCATCAGACAATCGTATGCCAGATTCATCGCTGTGACCGCAATCTGTGTGTTTTCTGTCTTCCTCAGCTCTTCTTCCGAAGCCGTCATGCACAATCTTCTGACGTCCCGATGCGTCACTTCGGATGCGATCTCAAAGATTCCCTGTACTTTGTCCATATCATTTTCCAGCCCTCTCATCATCCCCGGCTTTTGTGTTCCCTGACCCGGAAACAAAAAACAGATTTTCAACTCGAGCCATCCTCCCTTCTCCCCATATCTTTTACAAAAGAAATCATGTCAAAAAACAACTCCTCTTTCCATCTTTCGATCCTTCTCATCTCTTGATCTACCAGCGCAATCTTCATCTCTGTCTTTGCATAGATTTCCCTTCCATCCATATCCGTCAAGCTCTGACGAAAACCAAGATAGGGTATCTTTTCCACGATCAGTTGTGTCTGGACTCTCAAATTTCCACACATCCCCACATTGTCCATCTTTTCGTAATCTGCTTTTACGACCACAAAATATATTTTTTCCATACTGTCTCTTCTGCCTCTCGCAGCTCTATAGCTCTCAAAGAGCTCTAAAATATCAAATCTTGCCATCTCAAAATACTCAAAACATTTTGAGAAATGTAAAGATCCCCCTCCAAAAAAATCCGCAAACCTTGTCTTTACCTCAAACTCGAAACCGTATCGCTTCTCATGTACCTCACAAAACAGCGCTTCGATTTTTCTGTCTTCGAAACTGTTCCATCTCACCATTTTCCACCTCAATCCATGTGATCTTCTCCTCTGCTTTCTGCGTACAGATACTCAAGTCATAGTCATCCCTTATGCGCCTGCTTCCCACAAAGTAAATCATCTGATCAAAAGTCACTGTATTGCCAGAGACCTCTACCCTCCGTGCTTCCGGGTGCTGCCACCCTGAGCCTGCACATTTGAGCAAAGCTTCCTTTCTCGTCCACAATCTGCACCATTCCATCACCTGATCCGAATTTTGGATTCTTTTATAATCCTGTTCTCCAAAGAACTCTTTTAAAATGTGCAGCGGCACTTCTCTTCTTTTCTGCACATCAATCCCCACTTCGCACCGCTCTGAGACCACACAGCTCACAAAATCTCCACTGTGAGAAAGATTAAATTTCAACTCGCAATCCCGCAGCGCTGGTTTTCCGAAGCGATTGACAACAACTTCGGTCTTTCTATCTATCCTTTTTTTCAATCTGTGGAATCCATAGAAAAGCAAAATCCACGCCATGACAGACTGTCCTCTCTTTTCCGAAAGAATGCCTGCCCTTTCACCTATTGTTTTTGGCAAGAGATCAAAAAAATCATTCTTATATCCTTCCAGATCTTCGATTTCTCTGAAATTCCAATAAAAAATCACTGCCATATTTTCTTCCTATTTTTATCCATTTTTGTTCAATTTTCTTGAAAGATAGTGGAAATAATCCGCGATGATGCGACATGATATCGATTTTTTCGATTGAAAGAATTATCTGATTGATTATAATATATCACATATAGTTTAAATTTGCAACTATTTTTTCTGTCTTCTCCCATTTTTTTCTTGTCTAGATATTCTTACCACCCCGCAGACAGCTGCGCAGGCTCCCTGCCTGCCCTCCACTGAGACCGGGCTTTTATAATAAAAAAGAGACCGCCTGAATATTTTCTATTCAAACCGTCTCTTTTCTAATTTATTTAAACATTAATACGAAGCTAATAACTTGTACACCCAAAATCACTTTTCGTTTTACTGTTCCAGATATTTCTTGCGCCCTAACTCATACAGGTTATTGCCTTCACAGTCAATAATTACAACCAGCGGCATTTCCTCCACATACAGTTTTCTCAGAGCCTCTGCTCCCAGATCCTCGTATGCTATCAGCTCTGCACTTTTGATACATTTTGCGAGAAGTGCGCCTGCCCCTCCGATTGCTCCAAAGTAGACACCGCTATATTTTTTCATCGCTTCCACCACTTCTGGAAGGCGAGCTCCTTTTCCAATCATACCTCTTGCACCTACTGACATCATTGTCGGCGCATAGGCATCCATACGACCGCTGGTCGTCGGACCTGCTGATCCGATCACCTGACCTGGTTTTGCAGGCGTTGGTCCAACGTAATAGATCGTCGCATCGGTCGGGTCAAAAGGAAGTTTTTCTCCTCTTGCCAGCGCCTCACACATTCTCTTATGTCCCGCATCACGAGAAGTATAAATGGTGCCTGTCAAATATACGGTATCGCCTGCGTGGAGTGTCTTTGCCAATTCTTCTGTCAATGGCAGTGTAACATGTTTTTCCATCTTAGATCACCTCCGTTTTGTGGCGTGTCACATGGCAGTTGATATTGATGGCGCACGGCATACCTGCGATATGAGTCGGCATCGTCTCAATATTCAGACCGATTGCCGTCGTTTTTCCTCCGAAGCCCTGAGGACCGATGCCCAGCTGATTGATTTTCTCCAGCATCTCTTTCTCCAGATCTGCGTAGAATGGATCCGGGTTGGAAGAGTCGATCGGGCGCATCAGCGCTTTCTTTGCAAGCAGTGCCGCTTTGTCAAAGGTGCCGCCGATACCTACACCTACCACCATAGGCGGACACGGGTTTGGACCTGCTGTCTCCACTGTCTCGATGATAAAGTCCTTGATTCCCTGAAGTCCTGCCGATGGCTTGAACATACGGATCGCACTCATATTTTCGCTTCCAAATCCCTTCGGACCTACTGTTATCTTAATCTGCTCTCCTGGCACAATCTCTGTGTACAGCATTGCCGGGGTATTATCCCCTGTGTTGCCGCGGCGCACTGGATCCTTCACAACCGATTTTCTCAGATATCCTTTGTCATAGCCACGGCGCACACCTTCATTGACAGCCTCGCTGAGATCTCCGCCGACCATGTGGACATCCTGACCGATCTCAAGGAAAACACATGCCATGCCAGTATCCTGGCAAATCGGCACACACTCTGCGTCTGCGATCTCAAAGTTCTCAATGATCTTGTCAAGCACGCCCTTGGCGATCTCGCCGTCCTCGCAGGCACGGCAGTCCCGGATGGCACATTTTACATCCTCTGGAAGGTGCTCATTGGCAGCGATACAGAGACGTTCCACAACATCTGTGATCTGCTTTACATCAATTTCACGCATTTTACACACTCCTCTTTATCTTCTTCCATGCTTTGCATATTTTGGCAGCAGCAGTGGAGATACATCGCCGGTGTGCAGGTCTGCCTGCTCCAGCTCTTTTGCGTACTCTTCAATATGTGACAGAGTCAGATCGCCCAGCTCTACTTCTTTCGCCTTTGCGGCAGCTGCCTTTCCGGCATTTCTTCCGAATACGATGATATCCAGCAGAGAGTTACCCATCAGACGGTTTCTTCCATGGATTCCTCCGACTGCCTCACCTGCCACCAGCAGATTGTCGATTGCCTTTGTAAAGCCGTCTCCTCCGATCTCCAGTCCTCCGTTCTGATAGTGCAGAGTCGGATATACCAGAATCGGCTGCTTTCTCATATCAATGTCATAGTTCAGATACATACGCATCATTGCCGGGATACGTTTTTCGATGGTTCCTTCTCCTCCGATCATCTCAATCATCGGGGTATCCAGCCATACACCGCTTCCCAGAGGTGTTGTCACGCCCTTATTTCTCGCAGTACACTCACGGATGATGGAAGCCGCTGCGACATCACGCGTCTCCAGAGGATGCATAAATGCCTCACCCTCTACATTGACCAGCATAGCTCCAAGAGAACGTACCTTCTCTGTCACCAGAGCGCCGAAGATCTGTGCCGGATATGCCACACCGGTAGGATGATACTGAATCGTATCCTGATACAGAAGTGGTGCGCCTGCGCGGTATCCTAAAATCAATCCGTCGGCTGTGGCACCATAATGGTTCGATGTTGCAAAATTCTGATAATGCAGACGACCTGCTCCTCCTGTCGCAATGATGACGGTCTTTGCTCTTGCGACCAGATAATCCTCTGTCTCCATATTCAGAAGGACAGCACCTGCTACCTGACCTTTCTCATCTTTGATCAATTCCACAGCGGAGGTAAACTCTACCACTGGAATCTGGCGATTCAGCACTTCATCGCGCAGCGTTCTCATGATCTCTGCTCCGGAATAATCCTTGCAGGCATGCATTCTCTTTCTGGAAGTTCCGCCGCCGTGTGTCGTCACCATGTTTCCCTCAGCGTCTTTATCAAACATAACACCCAGATCATTCAGCCACTGGATTGCATCCGGTGCTTCCATGACCAGTCTGCGCAGAAGCTCCGGTCTTGCGGCAAAATGTCCGCCGCCGAATGCATCCAGATAATGCTGTACCGGAGAATCATTTTCCTTGTCTGCCGCCTGAATGCCGCCCTCTGCCATCATCGTGTTGGCATCGCCGATACGCAGCTTGGTGACAATCATAACCTTTGCGCCTGCCTCATGTGCTTCAATCGCTGCGGATGCGCCTGCGCCGCCGCCGCCGATCACCAGGACATCCACATCATAATCTACTTTTGTCAGATCAATGTTCTCATTCAGCAGACGGCTGTTTGAGTGCAGCAGATGAGTCAGCTCTGCCGGTGCTTTCTGTCCTTTGTTCGGTCCGATTTTAATCTCTTCAAATCCGTCCTCGCGGTAGTCCGGATGGTATTCCTTCAGAAGGGCATCTTTCTCATCCGCAGTCATGCGTCTCGGTTCCATGCCCATACGTTCTGCTCTTGTCGCCTCCACCTTTTTGATGGATTCCAGCATTTCCGGTGTAAACATGATTATCCCTCCTTATTTTTCAATCTCCCTGTTGTTGTAAAGTTCCTGCATCTCAGAGATCGGTTTGTTCATAATCTGCTCGATCATCTCGTCATATGCGCCGTGATGGATTTCCTCCACACGCTTCTCAAGATGTTCTGTCTTCGGTGCAATGTATTTTCCTGTGAGACGTCTCGCCAGAAGTCCCACCATCGGATGAGAGATTCCTGCCGGGCAGCGCACGGTACAGCATCCGCATCCCACACAGTCAAACGATTCTTCTGCACATTTTTCCAATTCCCCTCTCTGAGCGTATGCGATATACTGCATAACATTCAGATTCTGGGTACATGCCTTCGTACATGCGTTGCATCCAATGCAGCTGTAGATTTCTGGGTACAGCTCCATCATCACCTGCTGATTTGGTTTGATTTCATTGATATCGTAAGTTCTCTTGTCAGTCGGGAAGAACGGGATACTTGCCACATACATTCCCTCCTCCACCTGTGTCTGGCAGGCAAGGCATGTCTTGAGTTCATTCTTTCCCTTGATTCGGTAGATCGTCGCACATGCTCCGCAGAAGCCGTGACGGCAGCCGCAGCCGCGCTTCAATGTGTAGCCGGCATACTCCATAGCTGTCATGATGGTCAGATCGGCCGGGACACTGTATTTCTTACCGAAAAAATATACATTTACCATCTTTTCCATAATGCTTTTTCCTTTCTTTTTCCTCGCAGCGCATTTTCCATCTGCTCAGAGTTTATCAATATTCATTTGGAAGCTCATCGATCTCATCAAAACGGAACACTGGACCGTCCTTGCAGACATACTTAGATCCGATGTTGCAGCGGCCACATTTTCCGATACCGCATTTCATGCGCAGCTCCAATGTCGTATATACCTGCTCACTGGTAAAGCCAAGCTCTGTCAGCCCAGCCAGCACAAATTTGATCATGATTGGCGGTCCGCACACCAGTGCCGTCTTGTCGGTAGAGAAACCAAGTTCTTTTACATAGTTTGGAACGAATCCGACATGACCGTCCCATCCCTCCTGCTCGCGGTCGATGGTCAGGTAGACATTTACGCCCTCAGTCTTCATCCAGACTTCCTGGATCTCTTTGAGCTGTACCAGGTCATCTGCCGAGCGGGAACCGTAGACAATATCTACCGTTCCATAATTCTGACGGTTGTCCAGCACATAATTGATGACAGAGCGCAGAGGTGCCAGTCCGATACCTCCAGCGATGAACAGCAGGTTTTTGCCTTTCAGCTCTGTCTCCACCGGGAAATAGTTGCCGTACGGTCCGCGGACTGTGATCTCATCTCCCACCTGGAGACTATGCAGATACTCCGTCAGCATACCGCATTTTTTAATGCTGAATTCCTGATACTCTTTATTTGTCGGGGATGAGGTAATGGAAAACATACCCTCGCTGATGCCAGGTGCGCACACCATCGCGCACTGTCCAGGCATATGCTCAAACAGCTTGCCTCCCTCCGGGGCATTGACACGGAATGTCTTGACATCCGGTGTCTCCTCGCGAATGTCCGTGATGACTCCTACCATCGGAATCAGCGTATCTCTTTTATAATTTTCATGACAAGTACATTCACACATTATTCTTCACCTCCCTGTTTCTGAAAGGATTTGATTACTTTTACGATATTGAGCGAAGCCGGGCATTTCTCTACACAGCGACCGCATCCGACACAGGAATACATCCCATCATTGTTTGCCGGGAAATACACCAGCTTGTGCATAAATCTCTGGCGGAAACGCTGCATCTGGCTTGTACGGTTATTGCCGTGTGCCATCATCGTGAAATCCGAGTACATGCAGGAATCCCAGCAGCGATACCGCTGAATTCCATGTCCAGTGTCATAATCCTTGATGTCATAGCACTGGCAAGTAGGACACACAAACGTACAGGTGCCACATGCGAGACATGGCTTGTACAGCTCCTCCCATATTTTTGAATTAAATTTTTCGGTGAGTGCCTCCCCGTTCCAGCCTTCCAGTGAAAGATGGCTGTACGGAAGTTTCTCCACGATAGTGCGGATCGCTGCCTTTTCTTTTTCTACAGTTTCCTCATCTGTCTCATCCGCAGACGTCAGCAAACTCTCCACAGAAGCGGTCAGCTTCTCGCCCTTTTCGGTCATTGCCTTCCAGTAAAGGTTCTCTCCCACCATCCAGACAGCCACATCAGCTACCGGTTCTGCACAGTCGGTTCCGAATACCTTACAGAAACACGATTCCTCTGGCTCATGACATGCCATTGCCACAATCGTTCCATGCTTTCTCCTTGCTGCGTAGTAAGTGTCTACAGGATCTGCAAGGAAGACACGGTCGAGTACCTGTACTCCCTGCACATCACACGCTTTCATGCCAAACACGACAAAATCTCTGTCTTTGAGATTCTCCGGCACAATGGACAGTTTCCTTCCCTCCTTCTGTACGATGTACAGGTTTTCACTCTGTGGGAAAAAAGCATCCTTTGGGGACTTGACACTCTTTAATGTGTCGAGATCCACCTCTGCCTCCTCTCTCCAGACACCAAAATTTACCTGACCGGCGGTGCGCACCGGCAGATACAGCTCCTGCTGTCCTGCAATCATCTGGAATAATGCGGACAGATTTTCTTTTGCTATCTTATACATACATTATCCCCTCTTTCCTACGATACTCGGCTCCACATCATCGAAGGTGAAGCTTGTAAGTGGTGAATCTGCCTCAGGATCAGCACCTGCCTGATATTCTCCGTAAAACGTATCGATATCCTTGATAAATTTACGGTTGAACAAATGCAGCGGGATTCCCTGCGGGCAGACACGGCTGCACTCGCCGCAGTCCGTGCATCTGCCAGCGACATGAAACGCACGGATCACATGGAACATTTTTTCCTCAAAGGAGTCCACATTTGCCTTCTGGGAACTGTCAAACTTGTTGCTGTCGAATACACATTTGCGGCAGCTGCATGCTGGGCAGACATTGCGGCATGCGTTACAGCGGATACATTTGCTCAGCTCATTCTGGAAAAAGGCAAATTTTTCTTCCGGGCTCATCGCCTCGATGCGCGCCACTTCCTCAAAACGGTCAGCGTCCTTCGTATCTTTTGATTCGCCGATCAGCTCATCATAAATTTTATGCTCTTTTCCCTTGCATACGTGACAGCGCTCCAGCATTCCATCTGCGTAGCTGCATGTCTTATCGCCATACAAAGTGTGGATCGTCAGCATTTCAGCATCATCCGAAAGCTGTGCTCCTTCAATACTCTCAATGCCTTTGATTCCCTGTTTTCTGATCTTTTCAATATCCAGCTTTCCTTTGCATCCGACACCGATAATGTATGCCTTCTCGCGGTCTACACGGTGCTCTTTTAAGAGCTGGTTGAAACTGTATGTGTCACACGGCTTTAAGAAAACCAGAGTTTTTCCCTCCAGTTTGGAAGCCTCTATCATATATTTGCTTAAATTTGCCCCACAGAATCCGTCATAGACGAAATCTTTCAGAGCCTCTTCTGTCTCAAAGTAAGCCGGTTCCGGATTGTAAGGCAGGTCTCCGGCTTTCCAGCCGAGCACTCTTGCCACGGTGCCGTCTGCCAGCAATTCCTTTGCGCGCGCTCTCAATTCCTGCATCTTAAATCCCCCAATCTCACGTTCTTGCCAAGTGAATAGATCTTTTCCACAAATTCATTCATGGTCTGAGAGAATTTCACGCCCTCGGCAGCAGATACCCATTCCACACGGGTACGTCCATTCTCAACACCGAGATAATCCAGCATCGAGAACAGCAGTGTCATACGTCTTCTCGCATAGTAATTTCCAGTGCTGTAGTGACAGTCTCCTGGATGGCAGCCGCACAGGATGACCCCGTCGGCGCCTTTTTCAAATGCGCGCAGAATAAACATTGGATTGACGCGGCAGGAACATGGAACACGGATGATCTTCACATCCGCCGGGTACGTCAGACGGCTGCTGCCGGCCAGATCGGCACCCGCATAGCTGCACCAGTTACAGCAGAATGCCACGATTTTCGGTCTAAATTCTTCTTTTGCTTCTATCGACATATTGCATCCACCTCCGCGATAATCTGTCTGTTGGAGAATCCTTGCAGGTCCATCGCTCCGG
Organism: Robinsoniella sp.; assembly: GCA_022788205.1. Taxonomy (GTDB): domain Bacteria; phylum Bacillota; class Clostridia; order Lachnospirales; family Lachnospiraceae; genus JAGZHZ01. Next base: position 43,738 of record JALEVQ010000081.1, read on the forward strand.
AAGGACATGCAACGGTACAAGCACCGCAGCCCTGGCACAGAGCATTGTTGACAACTGCCACACGACGTACCTCTCGAATTCCATGGTCATTGACCTGTCGCTCCTCATATGTGATTGCACCGTACGGGCAGACATTTGCACACGTCGAGCAGCCGTTGCACAGCAGCTCATCAGACTGAGCCGTACATGGGTTTGTCATCAGGCGGTCTTTTGCCAGCAGTCCGATCGCCTTGACAGCTGCCGCACCTGCCTGAGCAACGGTCTCAGGGATATCTTTTGGTCCCTGGCAGACACCTGACAGGAAAATACCCGCGGTAGGAGACTCTACAGGGCGCAGCTTTGCATGTGCCTCTGTCAGGAAATTGTTGGTATCGATACTTGCAGTCAGCATGGTCGCAATCTTTCTCACATCCGGATTTGGCTCAATCGCTGTGGCAAGCACAACCATATCTGCCTCTTTTAAAATCTGACGGTTGTCCAGCAGATCCACACCCTGAACAAGCAGTTTTCCATTTGGCTGCGGCAGAACTTTTCCTACCTGACCTTTGATATAATTCACTCCATATTGCTCTACTGCTCTGCGGTAGAATTCATCAAAATTCTTTCCCGGAGTACGCACATCAATGTAAAATACCGTGTCATTGACATCCGGATATTTGTCGCGGATCAGCATCGCATGTTTTGCTGTATACATACAGCAGATTTTCGAGCAGTAACTCTTTCCTCTGTCGTCTGAACAGCGGCTTCCGACGCACTGAATGAAGACCATCTCTTTTGGCGCTTTTCCATCGGAGAGGCGCTCTAAGTGACCCTTGGTCGGTCCTGCCGCATTCATGATACGCTCCAGCTCAAGAGAAGTGATGACATCCTTGCTCTGGCTGTATGCGTATTCGTCATACTTGTCAAGCTTGATCGTGTCAAAACCAGTAGCGACCACAATTGCGCCGTACTTCTCTGTCACAATCTCGTCCTTCTGATCGTAGTCGATCGCACCTGCCTGACAAACTTTCGCGCAGACGCCACATTTGCCTGTCTTAAACTTGATACAGTGCTCACGGTCAATCACCGGCACATTCGGAATTGCCTGTGCAAACGGCGTGTAGATCGCACTTCTCGTATTCAGTCCGCGGTTAAACTCGCTTGGTGCCTTCTTGGAAGGACATTTTTCCTGGCACACACCACAACCAGTACACTTATCCATATTCACGCTGCGTGCCTTTTTTCGGATATCGACAGTAAAGTCACCCACAAAACCAGTTACTTTTTCCACTTCACTGTATGTATAAATCTTAATTTTCTCGTGGGCAGCAGCCTCCACCATCTTTGGTGTCAGGATACATGCAGAACAGTCCAGTGTCGGGAACGTTTTGTCCAGCTGGGACATTCTTCCGCCGATACTTGGTGTCTTTTCCACGATATCCACCTCATAGCCTGCATCTGCGATATCCAATGCTGTCTGGATACCTGCGATTCCGCCGCCAATCACAAGGGCACGTTTTGTGACACGGCTCTCACCTGGCTTCAGAGGAGTATTCAGATTTACTTTTGCAATCGCTGCTCTTGCAAGGATCACTGCTTTTTTCGTCGCCTCTTCCACATCCTTATGGATCCAGGAACAGTGTTCACGAATATTTGCGATCTCCACCATGTATGGATTCAGACCTGCACGCTCCGCTGCTTTTCGGAACGTTGTCTCATGCATACGCGGGGAACACGAACACACTACAAGACCGGTCAGTTTCTTTTCCTGAATTGCCTTTGCAATCAGCGACTGCCCCGCCTCTGAACACATATACTGATAGTCCTCCGCATGAACCACTCCCGGTTCCATGGCAACCATCTCTACTACTTTTTTTACATCAACTGTCGCTGCGATATTACTTCCGCAGTGACAGACAAACACACCTATTCTCTGCACGCGGCTCACCTCCTGTATTTACGAAATGCACTGACCAGCAGCTGCTGCGGAATCTCGGGATCCAAAAGCTGCGGAATTTCATCCGGAGACAGGTACGTCTCGCCTCTCTGGCGGATCACCAGCTGTCTTGCCGCATCGATCAGCTTGCCCGGTTTTACATCTCTCGGACAGCGCTCCACACATGCAAAACAGGAAAGACATTTCCACAGAGATTTCGAGTTCACCAGTGCTTCCACATCTTCATTCACGATATAGGATACAAACTGATGTGGTTTGATATCCATCTCATTGAATGATGGACAGGAGGCGGAACACTTTCCGCATTTCATACATTTCAGCGGGTTGACACCGCTGATTTCTTTAATCAGTTCCGTCTGTTTTTTTACATTATTCACAGACTCGTCACCTCCTCTTTCACTCCGAGCGCTTCTGCTAAAAGCTCTGTGAAATAGTAGACTGGAAGCTTTCCATTTCCGTTAGAATTCAGGTTATACATGCACAGCGGACAGGCTGTGATCAGCATCTCTGCCCCAAAACCTTCTGCACTGTCCATAATCTTCTCACACATACTTCCGGAAAGTTCTTTTTCTTTCAGAGAAATATATCCGCCACAGCACTCATTGCGGTATGGATAAATCACCGGTTCGCCGCCGATGGCACGGATAAAATCTTCCATAATCGTCGGATTCTCCGGATTATCGAATTCCATAATCTTTCCCGGTCTGAGAAGAAGGCATCCATAATATGCCCCGATCTTTTTCCCCTGAAGTGGGTTAACCACTTTTTTCTTCAGCTCATCAAAACCGACACGGTCGCGGAGCACTTCGAGGAAATGAATCACCGTCGTTTCTCCAGCATACGGCTCTTCCAGCTGCATATAGTTGTTCGCCCTTATGCGGATGTCCTCCACGTACTTCATGTCATCATTTACACGTTTTATCACATGGTGACACGCAGAACACATCGTCACCAAATCCTGTCCTTTTTCTTTTGCCTCATTCAGCGCACGGACAGAAGACAGTTTTGTGGCAATCTCATCTGAGCCCAGCGGATACACACCGCCGCAGCACTGCCAGTTTTCTATCTCTTCCAATTCGATATCCAGCGCCAAGGCAGAGGCTCTGGCATAGTCATCCAGTTTTTTTGCCTTTGTTCTCAGCGTACATCCCGGATAATAGCTGTACTTCATAATCCTGTCGTCCTTTCCTACAATTCAATCTGCGCAATGACTGCCTTGAGCGCATCTGCACTTGCCTGCAGTTTTGCGATTTCCGATTTGTTCATCCGCATAGGAACCTTACCCTGAATACCGTGTGGTCCCACCAGCGTCAATGTGCTCAGGCACACATCTTCGATCCCGTACTCTCCGTGCATCATAGAAGATACCGTTGCGATAGAATCCGATGCCGACAACACTCTAGAGCAAAGCTGGCACACAGAAGTAGCCACTGCGTAGAAGGTTGCTCCCTTGTTTGCGATAATCTGACCGCCGGATTTCTGAACATATGTCAGCATACTGTCTTTATCGAGTTCCTTGATATCTTTTCCGCGTGCTCTCATCAGCTCATAGAATTCATCTACACTGACTCCTGAAATGTAAGCGCCAGACCACGGAATAAAGGAAGTGTCGCCGTGCTCTCCAAACACATAAGCGTGAATATTTTTCTGTGCTACCTGGAAATGCTCTGACAATCCAAAGCGCAGACGAGCAGTATCCAATATCGTTCCGGAGCCGATAATCTGATTTTCTGGCAAACCAGAAATTTTTGTGAACACATAGGTCATGATGTCCACCGGATTACTTACGATAATGTACAGAGCATTCGGCGCTGCCTTTACGATTTCCGGAGTAATACTCTTTAAAATATTGACATTCGTCTGTGTCAGCTCAATTCTTGTCTGACCTGGCTTGCGGGCAATTCCGGAAGTGATGATTACGATGTCGGAATCCTTTGCATCTTCATACTCACCGGCAATAATGGAGATCGGATCTCGGAAACAGGTTCCCTGCTCAATATCCATAACCTCTCCCGCCACTTTTTCTTTGTTGATGTCGATCAAAACGATCTCTGATGCTACGTCCTGTCCAGACAGTGTGTAGGCGATTGTCGCGCCAACACTGCCGGCACCGATAATGGTAATCTTGCTGCTCATAATTTACATTCTCCTCTCATTTATGATTTTTATTTGACAGTAATGCCAAATGAAAAAACGTCTTTTTTGCCGAAAGGTTCTTTTTGCGCCCAAAACTGCCATTCCATTGCTTTCTGCATTTCTGTCAGATTTTTTTCTCTTCCAGTTGTTCTAGCAGTTCCTTATAATTACTTTGCAGGGCATGCGCATAAGTTGATTTCTTCTTCTGGAGATTGACCGATGCGGCAGATTTTGCAATCGGCTGAATTGTTCCTGCTCCAGCCACACATCCTCCAGGACATGCCATTCCTTCCAGCAGATAACCGTTATATTTTCCTGCTTTTGCCATACTCAGAAGCTTTTTGCAATTCGCGAGTCCTTCTGCGCTCTCCACTTTCACCTCGCGGTCCGGATAAAGTTCCTTCACACAGTTCACCACAGCATTTGCCACACCGCCGCTGACTGCAAATCCTCGTCCGTCACCGCTCGCTCCATGCATGGTATGTTGTTCTTCCAGCTCAGCAAAGTCTACTTCCTTTGCCTCAAACATTCCCATAACCTCTTCAAACGTCAACACAAAATCGATATCGCTTCGGATACTTTTTCTGCCAGCTTCCAGTTTTTTCGCTGCACATGGTCCAATAAAAGCCACCTTACTTCCAGGATGCTGCTTTTTGATCAATCTTCCCGTGAGCACCATAGGAGTCAAAGCCATAGAGATACATTCGCTGTATTCCGGAAATAATTTTTTTGCCATCACAGACCATGCAGGACAGCACGAAGTTGCCATAAACGGTAATTTTTGTGGTACTTCCTCAATGAAATCTTTTGCCTCTTCAATCGTACACAGGTCTGCTCCGATTGCCACTTCTACCACGTCTTCAAAGCCAAGCGCCTGAAACGCTGAACGAATTTTTCCTGGTGTCAGCTTAGGTCCAAATTGCCCTACTACAGCGGGTGCAATCGCCGCATACACTGGCACATCACTCTTGATCGCTTGAATCGTCTGGAAAATCTGTGCTTTATCTGCGATCGCACCAAACGGGCAATTGGCAAGGCACATTCCACAGGATACACACTTTTCATTGTCAATATCAGCCCTGCCATATTCATCTGAGCCTATTGCATCCATTCCACATGCCTTTGCACAAGGACGCTCCAACTTCACGATGGCGCCGTACGCACATGCACTGACACATTTCCCGCATTTTATACATTTTTCCTTGTCAATGACCGACTTCCCATTTTGAAAGGAAATTGCTTTTTTGGGACATACTTCCTTGCATGGATGTGCAAGGCATCCCTGACACGCATCGGTCACTCTGACCTCATTGTCCGGGCATTTGTGACAGGCAAATTTGATAATATTAATCAATGGCGGCTGATAATATTTTTCTGGTCTCACACATTCCAGAGCACCTTCCGATACCGGCGCATGCTCTGATGCAGCCCGCAGCGGCAATCCCATTGCAAGGCGCATCCTCTCTTTCACAATGGCTCTCTCCAAAAAAACACTTTCCCGATAGGTAGAAATTTCTCCCGGGATAATCCGGTAAGGAATTTGTTCCATCTGCGATAAGTCCCCATCTTTATAGTCGTACGACAATTTTGCCACTTCTGCAAAAACCATCTTGCGGATGTCGTTGACGGATGTGTAAACTCCTCTCATGTTCGTCCTCTCCTTTCGTATTCTGTGTTAGCTCCCGACAGCTGGCACTGCTGCCGGGACTTTTCTAAAATAAATAATGGAGGTTTATATTGTGCATTTTTCTTGCAAAGAGACCATCCATCAATTTTAACACAAAATTCAAGGAGTATTTTTGGTATAAAAATAGTGGCTGCTACCCATTTGCAGACACGCGGAACAAACCATGAAGTATTTCCCACAATATCCCATGATCTGGCTGGATGTTTGCGCTGTATCTGGAGCACATCTCATGTACCAGGCAGGTTTCCTGACTTACAGATCATCGCTTGCTTCACCTTCTCACATTCTGGGTCATGCAATGGTTATTGGAGCTCGCTCCCTGAATACAGTGACCAGTTCGCTCAGGACTCTCACCTGATTCCCTCTTCAGAACTCAAACAGACAAGTTCTGCACCTGATACTGCAATATTCAATTACACACTTAGAGCATAACAGATTGTTATTCTTTTGTCAATCAAAAACCGGCAAGATCTGACAGATTCTTTTCTAATTTTCAGCCTCCAAATAGGAAACATGATCTATAGTTATCATATACCAAAATCTACCTCTTTTCTATTCAAAGACAAAAGAAAAAAAGCGATTGGAATCCCTCTCCTGATCAGATCACAATCGCTTTTTTTTCTCTCTATTTTATCATTTTTTCTCTCTTATCATTTACCGCTTTTCTTGCGCGGCTTATGAATTATTTAATCGTAACTGTCTCTGTATAAGTCAGATTGTCGGAAGAAGATCCGATCATCACATCGCGCTCTCCTGTAGCCAGCACCCATTTATCTTTTGTGCCGTCTTCTCTCTCAATCAGTTCCAGACTTTCATCCCAGTAAGACAACATTCTCTCATCGATTGTCATCTCAGCGATCTTGCTCTCGCCTGGCTGAATATCCTCTACTCTCGCAAATGCTGCAAGCTGTTTCTCCACTGTCTGAACACCTTCCGGAACTTCTGCTTCTCCTAAGTATGCCTGAACAATCTCATCTCCTGCCACATCGCCTGTGTTTGTCACTGTCACACTGATATCGATCGTGTGATCATCATTTACGGTAACCGTATAATCGCTGTACTCAAACGTTGTGTAGGATAATCCATATCCAAACGCATACTGTGGCTCAATATCTTCTGCATCATACCAGCGATAGCCAAACTCCAGACCTTCTGTGTAGTGTGCTGTGAATTCTGACTGAGACTGATCTCCTGCGCGCTCTGTATTATAGTTTGTCTCAGCATCTGGATTGTCATAATATCCATAGGTCAGCAGCGTATCTGCACTTGTCTTTGGCAGTGTCATTGTCAGTTTTGCACTTGGATTTACCACACCTGTCAGAAGCTCTGCAATCGCAGTTCCTGCGGACTGTCCTGCATAGAATGGAACTAACAACGCGTCGGTATCGTCTAACCAGTCACCTTCAAATGAGAATCCGGAACGTCCAAATACAACGAGGACAAATTTATTTCCATTCTCTTTTGCTGCCTGCTGAACTGCCTTGATCTGTTCGATCTCATCGAGAGAAATGTCAAAGTCTGTCTGGAATACTGGTCCGTGACCTGTTGCACCTGTTCTTGTGAACATCACAACGGTATCATTTTCTCTTGCAGCTTTGAGTGCATTTTCCATATCCGTCTCGTCCTGAGAAGGCAGAATCCAGTTCAATTTCACACCCTGATCACGGTAGCTTGAAGTATGTTGTGCTGTCACGACTACTTTATAACGTTTGCCTGCCTCGAGAGTTGCCTTGGCTGTCGAATAATTCAATCCTTCTGTTGTATAGTAATCCCATGATACACCGTCCGATGCGTTTGCAGTGATATCTTCCTCACCTGCGCCGCTGATCTTCACACTTGCTTTGCCGCCGTTTGTCTGGATCACAAACGAATATTCTCCTGATTCCGGAGCCTCCACATAGCCTATCCATGTGTAAGCTTCCTCATCTGTCATAGCGGTTCCGTTTTCCCCATTCTTGAAGTCTCTCACGCCTGTGGTCAGATAAATGTTCTCTTCCACACCTACTTCACTTCCAAGCTCTGTTCCTGGATTTTCGATTGGATCCGGAATCTTCTCCTCCTCTGTCTCAGCCTGGGCACCTGGACCTCCTGGGAATCCAAAGCCTTTCTGCTCTACCACGTCTTCTGACTTGATTCCATTTGTGCGAACCCATCCATTCTCAGATCCATCTTCGCTCTGGAATACCAGTTCAGCCGGGATCTCTGTTCCATGGATATTATTCAGGATTGCTGCGGTGATGTTTGCGTCTTCCCCTGCGATCTCAGTCAGAGACTCATATGGTGTCGTCATGTATTCCAGAACACCGAACGAACGCTCTCCTCCTGTTCCTCCTACTAAGTTGACAGCGCCATATCCAATCAATGCCACGGAGTTATCCCCTGTATAATCTTCGCTTGTCAGAGGCAGTGTGCTGTCTTCATTCTTCAGCAGGACAATACCTTTTTCTGCAATCTCTTTTGCCACTTCATTATTTTCATCATATAATCCGTCTGCGCGGTCTTCTTCATATGTTCTCTCGAAGCGAATTGGCTCTGTGCGACCTGGCTCTTCCTTTGCATAGCCGTTTTCATCGATCTCAACCAGATTCAGATATCCGCTGACGCCGTATGCATACAGAGTCGTTCTTGCTGCTGCGTCCAGAGTTTCAATCGTCACGATACCCTGAGATGCTGCAGAGCGGAAATTAGACTCGATACTCTCTGCATTATCCTGTGAGATGGTTGTTCCAAGACTCATGGAAAATTCTTTATTTGCTCCCCAGTCTGGAACCATTGCACCTTCCCAGTTCCACATGTCACGCAGCACATCGATCTGTAAGTAAGAATTTGAGGAGACATAGTATCCATTCAGTCTGTTGTATGTTCCCATGATAGATGCCACTCTTGCCTCTTTTGCTGCTGCCTCAAATGGATATAAGTATGCGGTGTGCAGCGTCTGCTCATCTACTTCCACCCAAAGAGAGATATCTCCATCTGTACTGTAAGCGCCGATATGTTTTGCCATCGCAATACCGCCATTTTCCTGCAGACCATTTGTCTCGGCAACTGTCAGTCTCGATGTCAGATAGTAATCTTCGCCAAACGTGTCTTTTGCTCTTGCCCAATGTGGTGTGCGCGCCAAATCCATCTGCATTCCAAGCTGCCAGCCGGAGCCTGTGGATACATGTTCTTTTCCGAGTGCCTCACCATATGCGTATACCAGATCCTCACTCCATGTCATGGAAGTTGTCAGCTGCAGAGGCATATTTGTCGTCTCAACGTAAGAATCAGATGACTGTGTTGCTGTGCTGATTCCAGAAGGTCCATCATGCATACGGCTCTCCGGCACACCCAGTCTCGGCACACCTGTGATATATCCAACACCAGAGCGATTTTCCGGGTCTGTGTTCATAGACACAAGGTTGATTTTCTCCTCGAATGTCATCGTTTTCATCAATGCATCGATTGTCTTCTCCAGCGTCTCATCATCCATCGGTTCCATATTGTCCTTCGGATAACACTCAGGGAATTTTGTATCCTCAGAGTCTACATTATTATAAAAACTCTCATCATCATAGTCGGTGTTTACGCTGAATGTCCCATCCTCATAAACGGTTCCGCGTCCTGTTCCCTGTGCAGCTTTTTCCACGTTTGCCTGTGTGTACTCATCTGCCTGACCTTCCTGCAGTGTCTCTGCGAATGCTGTCATGCTGGACAGTACCATGCTTCCTGCCAAAACAGCACCTATCATTTTCTTTGATAATGCCTTTCTGTTTCGATTCATTTTAAGATCCCCTTTCTTCGTCTGCGTTTTCTGTTTTTCGTCCCAAGTGATACGCATTCTGTTTAGATAGGATGATTATACTCAATTTTCTGCTTTTTCCTCAAGGTTTCCAATGGACCGTTCACTCCGTTTTTGATACCTTTCGCGCAAAAAAACAGGGCATGATGCAAAATAATCAGAAAAGTTTTCTCAAACATTCTCTTTGCATCAGCCCTGTTAATCTATAAAATCTTGAATCTACTCAGCCAGCCCGAACGCGTCATGGATTGCGTTCATCGCTCTCTCCCCGTCCTTGATATCAACCAGCACCGTAATACGGATTTCAGAAGTAGAGATCATATTGATGTTGATACCGCTGCTGTACAGTGCCTCGAACATTTTCGCCGCAACACCTGGATTCGACATCATTCCCGCTCCAACAATGGAAACTTTTGCCACCTCTTTCTTGCACTTGATCTCAGTGGCTGTGATTCTCGTCTTGTTTTCCTCCAGAAGAGCTACCACCTCATCAGCTTCTTCTTCGTCTACCGTAAAAGAGATATCTTTTGTGTTATCTCTCCCGATAGATTGCAGAATAATATCCACATTGATGTTATTTTTCGCCAGAATCTGGAACAGCCGAAAAGCGATTCCCGGCTCATCTTTCAGTCCCATCACGGAAATTCTGGCTGCCTTTTTATCGAGAGCGACTCCGCTCACCAACATTTTCTCCACGTCTACTTCCTCCTTGACTACAGTTCCTTCTGATTCATTTAAGCTGGAGCGAACAACAAGCTTCACACCGTATTTCTTTGCCATCTCCACGGAACGATTGTGCAGAACGCCAGCGCCCGCCGTTGCGAGATCCAGCATCTCATCGTATGTGATCTCTTTTAATTTTCTGGCGTTTTTTACAATCCTTGGATCAGCTGTGTACACACCGTCAACGTCGGTAAAGATCTCACATGCATCCGCATGAAGCACCGCCGCCAGTGCCACCGCTGTCGTGTCCGATCCGCCTCTTCCGAGTGTCGTATAATCATCATATTTATCCACGCCCTGGAACCCTGTCACAATGACAATTTTATGTTGTTCCAGCTCACGGCGAATCCGGTCTGTATCGATGTTTTTCAGATGCGCATTTCCATATCTTGATGTCGTGTTCATTTGAACCTGAAACGCATTGAGTGAGATTGCCGGAACTCCCAATGCGCCCATCGCCATCGCCATCAAAGCCACGGAAGTCTGCTCTCCTGTCGTCAACAGCATATCCATCTCTCTCTTTGAAGCATGAGGATTAATCTCACGCGCTTTTGCGATCAGTTCATCTGTCGTCTTTCCCATCGCAGACAAAACGACAACCACTTCATGTCCCTTTTGATAATCTGCGATGCAGCGCTGTGCCACACGAAAAATTCTCTCTTTATTGCCCACTGATGTGCCGCCGAATTTTTTTACTATCAGCATATATACCTCCCACGATGCAGAATCCTTCTTATTTCTTTCTATCAAACAGATGATCAATCATCGTATGTCCCTCTGCAATATAGTTTCCACTTTCTTTTGCCTCTTTTTCATTGTAGAGCCATTTTTCTGCTCTTGGAGCCGTACTGTCATACAGAAGATACGGCACTGGATCCGATGTATGGGTGCGCACACGGATCGGTGTCGGGTGATCCGGGAGCACTAAAAGACGATATTCCTCTCCGGATTCATCCATTTTTTCCTTCACATAACGGATTACTTTTTCATCAAGATACTCAATCGCCTGAACTTTTCTCTCCACACTTCCCTGATGTCCCATCTCGTCTGGCGCTTCCACATGGATGTAAGCGAAGTCATATCCATCCTTCAGCACAGCGTCCACTGCTGCCTTTGCCTTTCCTTCATAGTTTGTGTGAAGTCCACCGTTTGCGCCTTCCACGATAATATTTTTCATTCCTGCGCCGACCGCAATTCCTTTCAGCAAATCTACTGCCGAGATCATCACACCTTTTTTGTGATTCTTTTCTTCAAACGAAGACAGAGATGGCTTTGTCCCTGCTCCCCAGAACCAGCAGCTGTTTGCCGGGTTTAACCCTTTCTTTTTGCGCTCAATGTTGATCGGATGATCCTTCAAAATCTCATAGCTTCTGATCTGCATCTGACGCAAGATTGGATCAGCTGGAAGGTACTGTGCGATCTTCCTTCCGAGAATATCATGTGGCTGAGAAAGCTCCACAACCTGACCGTGATTCCAGATCAGACAGTGACGGTAACTGGTGCCGACATAAAACTGATACATCTCATTTTCCATCTCTTGCTTTACTGCCTCCAGCAGGACAGCTGCATCTTCTGTGCTGATCTCTCCAGAGCTATGATCAATCATCGTCTTCTCTTCATACGGCTCATCCTCTGAGAGTGTGACGATATTGCAGCGCAGCGCAACATCGCTCTCCTTCATCGGCACACCGATGCTGAGCGCTTCCAGCGGAGAACGTCCCGAATAATATTTTTTCGGGTCATATCCAAGCACTGCCAGATTTGCCGTATCACTTCCTGGCTTCATCCCTTCCGGAATCGTGTGCACAAGCCCAATCTCAGACTTCGGAGCAAGCTCATCCAGAGTCTTCGTCTCAGCGTAAGCAAGCGGCGTCTTTCCGCCCAGTGATTCAATTGGCTCATCTGCCATTCCATCTCCTAAAACAATGATATATTTCATCTTCTCTTCTCCTTCCTTTTCTCTTATGTCAAAGTGTTATCACAAATTCCATATATCCATTTTTCATGATCGGTGGTTGCCGCACAAATCCGATGCAGGACACCTGCACGAAATCAGGCGTATTTTCAGATACTTCTCGTCAAAACATTCCGCTGCTTTTGCGGAGAAATACCTGAAAATACGCCATCCATCTCATCATTCACTCTTACTGTAAAAGCCCAGTCTCAGCGGACGGCAGACAGGGTGCTTGCACACCTGGCTGCGACACTAGAGACACATGAAGTTCTACTCTGCATGGCGGATGCGGATACGGCTGATCACTTTGCCAGACTCTTCTGATTTTGCCTCAAAATCTGCCTCTGTCATTTCTTCTGTGACAAAACCAAATTCTCCTGCCATGTCCTCGATCACAATCGGCTCTACCGCTCCAAAAATGCGTTTCACCTCATCCAAATCTTTCTGTACATCTCCCTGAACACGCACAAAGAACTGCTTTCTTGCCTTTTTCACATCGGTAAGGTTCAGCTTCTCGCTGCTCCACGATGCCATCACATCCGTGCTTCCATTTTTTACTTCATCTACAATGTCTCCCACCACTGCACTTGCCGTCGGCAGTTTTCCAGCGCCGCTTCCATAGAACATCGCGTCTCCCAGCATATTTCCATGGACAAAGATTGCGTTGAAGACGCCATTCACGCTGAACAGAGGATCCTCTTTTCCCACCAGAACCGGTGAAACCATCGCATAGACATCTTCTCCGACACGCTTGCTGCTTGCAAGAAGCTTAATGCAGCGCTCCATCGCCTTTGCGTATTTGATATCTGATACCGTGATTTTCGTGATTCCCTCTGTGTAGACATCCTCAAAATTTACCTGTTTTCCAAAAGCGATCGAAGACAAAATCGCAATCTTTCTGCAGGCATCATATCCTTCCACATCTGCTTCCGGGTTGCGCTCTGCATATCCTTTCTGCTGCGCTTCCTTTAAAACCTGATCAAACTCTGAACCTTCCTGAATCATCTTCGTCAAAATATAATTTGTCGTCCCGTTTAAGATGCCAGTGATCTCATCGATCTCATCTCCTGTCAGAGAAGAATGCAGCGGGCGGATAATCGGGATGCCGCCTCCGCAGCTTGCCTCAAACAGATAATTGACATGATGTTCCTTTGCGATCTCTAAAAGCTCCGTGCCGTGTCTCGCCACCAGCTCTTTGTTGGAAGTACAGACACTCTTCCCTGCCATCAAAGCTTTTTTAGAGAAAGTGAAAGCAGGTTCCACACCTCCCATCACTTCTGCAACCACCCGTATCTCAGGGTCATTTAAAATCACCTCAAAATCATGAACCACTTTTTCCTGGATGGGGTCCCCCGGGAAATCTCTCAAATCAAGCACGTATTTGACAGAAATTTCTTCGCCTGCCTTTTTTGCAATGATATCTTTGTTGGTGTTGAGCACTTCCACCACACCTGATCCTACCGTGCCATATCCTAATACTGCAATCTGAATCATCATTTTCACTCCCTAGCCAAAATTTTCAGGTATTGTACACCTGTTTTATCTTCGATCTTTTCAATCATCTGAGAAATATCTCCCGTGTTTGGCAAAACTTCCACGCTCATTGTCAGGGAAGCAATGCCATTGATCGGTATACTCTGATGAATCGTCAAAATATTTGCGCGAAATTCTGCCACAACTTTCAGTACATCCGACAACAGCCCCGGTTCATCATCCATCTGTATCACAAAAGTGATCGTCTTTCCCTTTGCATTTTCATGAAAAGGGAAAATATCATCTTTATATTTATAGAAAGAACTCCGGCTAATCCCCGTGCGCTCTGTCGCCTCCTGCACCGTTTCCACTTTCTCCGATTCCAGCAGCCTTTTTGCCTCCACAACTTTTAAAAGAACTTCCGGAACTGCCTTTTGCTTGACCACAAAATATTTGCTTTTCTCTTCCATTCTAATCCTCCTACGTGTTTGCACCAGAGATACATCTGTTTTCACAAGGAAGATAGTAGCACATTTATTCGTTTCACGCAACCTTTTTTTGTGCGTATGGAAAAGGCTTGTGCAAGTTTCGCCTTTTCCACCATCTTCTTAGAATCCAACGCTTCCTCCGCCATGATCATTGTCATCCGTCGAGTGGACACTGCTCACGCCGCTGTCTCCGTCACTCGAAGATTCTGTTGGTATCTCTCTTCTCGTCACCATGTGATGAATCAGCTTGTCTTTCTCGTGAGTCAGGCAAAAATCAGAATGTTTCCTGAAGTCATACGAATATGTGCCAAATTTCAGGCGATATTTTCCTGCCGTCACTCCAAAATAGATGCCTCCCACAACAAGCGCTGCCACAAGAGCGATGAGCCCCTCAAAAAAAGAAATATGGCGGTAGACAGACACTTCCCCTGTCTCCAGATGTACATTTTTTTGACCAGATGCCATCCCTATCTCCAGATAATCTAACGTCTTATTTCCCAGTGTCACAAACACGTTGTAATATTCTCCGTCCGATGCATACGGCTTTGCCTCATTGAGCGCCTCCTCAATGCGATAGTCTGTCATATAACGGATCATCTGTGCTGTCGTGGAGATCGTCAAGTAACGATTATCCATATCGATCAAAAACAGGATTCCACGCAGCTTAGGCAATGATAACTCATAACTGCCATATGCTTTCCTCCCTGTTTTCTGAATTATGGACGTGGCTTGCCACATTCCTGACAGAATTTTCCTTCATTGACTGCACCGCACTCGCATGTCCACTCTTTGCTCTGCGGGCGTGGCTTGCCGCATTCCTGGCAGAATTTTCCTTCATTGACTGTTCCGCAGCTGCATGTCCATGTCTGCTTTTTGGGGCGTGGTTTGCCGCATTCCTGGCAGAATTTTCCTTCATTCACAGCGCCGCACGCACACTTCCATCCCTCTTCCTTTTTCGGAGCTGCTGCTGCGGCATTCATTTTCTCTTGCTGCTCTCTCTGTGCCTGCATCTGCTGATAATTGAAGGAGGATGCATTTCCCATCATGTTTCCTGCTGCTGACATTCCCATATTCATGCCCATAAAACCTGTCATACTTCCCGCTGCATTGCTTCCTGCCGCTTCAAGACCTCTTGCCATCGCGCCTTGCAGATATCCCTCTCTGACGTTCGGATCTCCCAGCATAGCGCCCTGATTTCTCATGTTGATCAGCTTTTTCGACTCTTCATCGTAGGAGAGATTTGCAATTCCGACTGCCTGGATTTCCACACCTCTGTCACGCTTCCATGCCTCATCGAGTGTCTGTGCCATATAATTGCTCAGCTCTCTGCTCTTTGATGCCACAAAGGAGATGCGAATGCCGTCCACTGACATCTGGTTGATACTCGACTGCAGGGCATCGAGAAATTCATTGCGGAACTGCTCGTTGATTTCTTCCATCTCCAAACGTTCTGCATTTCTCGGAACAACTTCTGCGTAAAACTTCAGAGGATCTGTGATTTTTATCGAGTAGGTTCCATGTGCTCTCAAAAACAGTTCTGACTGATAGAAGGTATCAAAATAATTGACTGGATTTTTTGTACCAAATTTCAATCCTCTGATTTCCTGCAGATTGATATAGTAAACCTTTTGTTTCTGTGAGGTGACTCCTCCAAATTTCAATCTCTGGAAAGTCTCCTTGACCGCATCTCCGAGTTCTCCGTTGCACATAGAAGGCATCGAAGAATTGTCTACCTTAAAATATCCCGGCTCTGCTGTGTAATCGATAATCTTTCCGCCATCAGTCAAAAGCATAAACTGATTGTCATAGACATGGATCACGGATCCATTTGACACGACATCGCTGCTTCCAAAGCGGTTTCCTCCTTTTCCTGCTCTGACCTGCACACCTTTTGTCATCACCGTCTGTTCTCCCATGTCTTCCGGCTCAATCACCTCCAAGAACTGATCATTCAGTCCTCCGCTGATACTGCCTGTCACTGTGCTGATTGCTGCTCTGATAATTCCCATAATATACTCCTTTCTTGTTTCCCGTTGGTTTTCTTTTCTGTTACTCAAAAAGCAGACATCCTAAACTTTTTCTGATGTCTGCCTCTTTTCCTGATTTTATTCTTCTTTCTTTTTCCCCAATGTTAGCCATTTCAGATAAGCATTGATAAAGTGATCGATCCCGCCGTCCAGCACTTGCTCTGCATTTCCCGTCTCTGCGTTTGTGCGATGATCCTTGACCATCGTGTATGGCTGGAGAACATAAGATCGAATCTGGTTTCCCCATCCATTGTCTGTCACTTCGCCGCGGATATCGGAAAGTTTTTCCGCATTTTTCTGCTGTTCCATCAGATATAGCTTCGCCTTCAGCATCTGCATTGCCTTGTCCTTGTTCATATGCTGAGAGCGCTCATTCTGGCACTGTACTACAATGTTCGTCGGCAAGTGTGTGATGCGGACTGCTGAGGAAGTCTTGTTGATGTGCTGACCGCCGGCGCCGCTTGAGCGGTATGTGTCGACGCGGATATCTTCATCTCTCACCTCGATGTCGATGTTTTCTTCGATGTCCGGCATCACATCGCATGAGACAAAAGAAGTCTGACGCTTTCCTGCCGCATTAAACGGTGAAATTCTGACAAGACGGTGGACACCTTTTTCTGATTTCAGATAACCGTATGCATTTTCCCCATTGACCTGAAATGTCACAGATTTAATGCCTGCCTCATCCCCGTCAAGGTAATCCAGCACTTCGACCTGGTATCCTTTTTTCTCTGCCCATCTCGTGTACATGCGGTAAAGCATGCCTGCCCAGTCGCACGACTCTGTTCCGCCAGCTCCGGCGTGAAGTGTCACGATCGCATTGTCTTTGTCATACTCTCCTGAAAGTAATGTTTTAACACGGATTCCTTCGTAAGTATCAATAAAATCATCTAGTTCTGCCTGAATTTCAGGAATCAGAGAGGCATCGTTTTCCTCGTATCCCATTGCAATCAAAGTCTCAATGTCCTCATATTTCTGCTTCAAGGTCTGATACGTAGCCACATCATCCTTCAGACTCTTCAAAGTCTTCATGGACTCCTGAGACTGCTCCGGGTTGTCCCAGAAACCAGGCTCTTCCATTTTTCGCTCTAAGTCCTGGATACGCTGCTCTTTGTTCGCCAGGTCAAAGTGAATCCCTCACTTCCACCAATGGTTTCTCGTATGTGCCAAGCGTATACTTAAACTGATCTAATTCTACCATTCGCTTCACCTTCTCTCTAAAAAATCAGGAAAAAGGAGCGATCCTTCGACGTTCCTTTTTTCCTGTCATATGATTCTATTTATTTTCTGCTTATTTCTTTCTTCCGCAGCACTGCTTATATTTCTTGCCGCTTCCACACGGGCATGGATCGTTTGGATAAACTTTATCCTCTGCACGTTTCTTCGGTGCTTTTGCCAGCGTGTCGTCTTTGTTCGTTCCTGTCACTTTTGCGACTTCTTCTCGCTCAACCTTTTCTTCCAGTCTCACGCGGAACAGTGGCTGGATCGTCTCTTCCTGAATCGCATAGGACATCTCATTGAACATGTCATACGCCTGCATCTTGTACTCTACCTTCGGATCTTTCTGTCCATAAGCCTGCAGACCGATTCCCTGGCGCAGCTGTTCCATATCATCGATGTGATCCATCCACTTGCGGTCGATCACTTTCAGAAGAATGACACGCTCCAGTTCACGCAGCTGCTCTGGCTCTGGGAACTGTGCCTCTTTCTCCTCGTACAGTTTGACTGCTTTTTCTTTCAGGTACTGTCTCAATTCCTCTTTTTTCTTGATATCCTTCAGATCTTCCTCTCCAACCGGCTTGATCGGAATGATACGCAGCAGTACTCTGTTCAGCTCTTTGATATCCCACTCTTCTTTTTCCTGATCAGCTGGAATACACAGATCAACATAGTGATCCACACAGTCATTGATCATCTTGTAGATGGAATCTCTCATACTCTCGCCGTCAAGCACACGGCGTCTCTCTTTGTAGATAATCTCACGCTGTTCATTGTTTACCTGGTCATACTCAAGCAAATTCTTACGGATACCATAGTTGTTGCCCTCGATCTTCATCTGTGCTTTCTCGATTGCACTGCTCAACATTCTATGCTCGATCTGCTCATTCTCTTTTACACCGAGTGATTTGAACACACCCATCAGCTTTTCAGAGCCGAACAGTCTCATCAGATCATCTTCCAGTGAAATATAGAATCTTGATTCTCCCGGATCTCCCTGACGTCCGGAACGACCACGCAGCTGATTGTCGATACGTCTCGACTCATGGCGCTCTGTACCGATGATCTTCAGACCACCGAGTTCTTTCGCCTTGTCATCCAGCTTGATATCGGTACCACGACCTGCCATGTTTGTCGCAATCGTGACAGCACCGTGGATACCTGCGTCTGCCACGATCTCTGCCTCCAGTTCGTGGAACTTCGCATTTAAGACTTTGTGAGGAATTCCCTGTCTTTTCAGCATTGAGCTGAGCAACTCGGAAGTCTCGATGGTGATGGTTCCGACCAGAACAGGCTGTCCCTTGTCGTGTGCTTCTTTGATTGATTCCACAACTGCGTGGAATTTTTCTTTCTTTGTCATATAAACCGCATCATCCAGGTCTTTTCGGATGACTGGACGGTTCGTCGGAATCTCCACAACGTCCATGCCATAGATCTCGCGGAATTCCTTCTCCTCTGTGAGCGCTGTACCGGTCATACCGCACTTCTTCTCATACTTATTAAAGAAGTTCTGGAATGTGATCGTTGCAAGCGTCTTGCTCTCTCTCTTTACTTTTACATGTTCTTTTGCCTCAATCGCCTGGTGAAGTCCATCGGAGTATCTTCTTCCCGGCATGATACGTCCTGTAAACTCATCGACAATCAAAACTTCGTCATCTTTTACCACATAATCCTTATCACGGAACATCAAATTGTGCGCGCGCAGCGCCAGATCCATGTTGTGCTGGATCTCCAGATTTTCTGCGTCTGCAAGGTTTTCAATGTTAAAGAATTTTTCAACTTTTTTGATACCGTCCTGCGTCAGGCTGACAATTTTATCTTTCTCATTGACGATAAAGTCTCCCGTCTCTGTCACTTCCTCGCCCATGATGGCGGACATCTTTGTCACTTCGCCGCTCGCCTCGCCTCGCTCTAACTGTCTTGCCAGAATATCGCAGACTTCATATAATTTTGTCGATTTTCCACTCTGACCGGAAATAATCAAAGGTGTTCTCGCCTCATCGATCAAAACAGAGTCAACCTCATCGATGATGGCATATGCAAGGTCTCTCTGCACCAGCTGTTCTTTGTAGATTACCATGTTGTCTCTCAGATAATCAAATCCCAGCTCGTTGTTTGTCACGTAAGTGATGTCGCACGCGTATGCTTTTCTTCTGGCATCATTGTCCATATCATTCAAAACCACGCCGACTGTCAGTCCCAAGAATTCATGTACACGTCCCATCCACTCTGCATCACGCTTTGCCAGATAATCGTTGACTGTCACGATGTGTACTCCGCGTCCTGTCAGAGCGTTTAAGTATGCTGGTGTTGTGGAGACGAGCGTCTTACCTTCACCTGTTCTCATCTCAGCGATACGTCCCTGGTGCAGGATAATACCTCCGATCAGCTGTACCTGATAATGCTCCATATTCAGGACACGTTTCGCTGCCTCACGCACCGTCGCAAATGCTTCTGGGAGCAGATCATCGAGAGTCTCACCTTTTTGCAGTCTCTCTTTATACTCCTGTGTCTTTGCACGTAACCCTTCATCGCTGAGCGCCTGCATCGTTGGCCGCAAATCCTCAATCTTTTTTACGAGAGGCATGATTCTTTTTAACTCTCTCTCACTATGAGTGCCAAATACTTTTTCTACAAACTTCATGTCAATTTCTCCTATTTTCCGTTCTGCCGAAAAGCAGAGTTTTTGATTCCGCTTTTCTTTTTTTCTCCGTTCCAACCTCTTTCAGATGCCGGTCGAATTTTTATTTCTGCTGTGAAAACGAATCCCAGCATAACTCTGTTTTCTATTGTAACACTTTCCAGCAATGAACACAATAAATTTTTTTTTGCTTATCCCTGTATATTTCTTCTCTTCTTCTCCATTTTGTCTTCTCTCTATGCGTTTATTCTAAAACTCCGCCGCTACACAGTTATCATGGATTCCGTGATCTCATGTCCATATCGCTGTTTATCTGAACAGTGCAATCAGTGTCAAAACCACCATCGCCGCACATCCGATATAAAATAAAGTTTGGTTGGTCCATCCGTCTGCCTTGCAGATTTTCAGAGAGACACCCCCTGGAAACGGAAACCATAGGGACAAATTTTTTTTATTAAAAAGATCAAGCACCAGATGACTGCTCATCGCCACCGCGAAATAATATGCTGCCTTCGGCAGCATCACATAGACCAGCCCGGAAAAAATCACTGTCGCCAGCACAGAGTGCATAAAGCCGCGATGCGGCTGTCTCTTTCCGATGATACACATGACAAGAAACCCGACAAGCCCCGCTGCTCTGACAAAAAGATCGCGTTCCTCCATAATTTTCTGTGCAATTCCCAAATCCAGTTTCCACTCTGCAATTCCCAGCACAACCAGAGCAAAAATAGAAACTAAAATCATACGGTTTACATTCTTGCGCGCATGAGAATTCTCCGCATCGATGTCACAGATGACGGACCCTACTGCCGCTGCTCCCAGGCACAATGCCACCTCTCTCCACCCGGAAGGCTGCAATACTGCAAGTGCTGCTGTCTCTCCTATTACCAAATGTGTTTTTCCTAGCATAAAACCTCCGTTTTTTCTCCTGTCATATACTCATCCGAAAAAAAATTCCCCGCTGCCCTGAAGCGGGGAATTTCACAAATCCAACGTACCTGCTGCCGCACAAACGCCCGTCGGCGCTCTTAAACTAAAATTCTGGTTCGATCAGCCCGTATGTGTTTCCTTTTCTCTTGTAAACCACATTAACTTCGTCCGTCTCTGCATTGCAAAATACAAAGAAATTATGTCCCAAAAGTTCCATCTGCACGCACGCATCTTCTGGATACATCGGCTTGATTCCGAAATGTTTTGTGCGGATGATCTTGATTTCCTCTGGTTCTTCCTCTACTTTTTCCATGAATTCCGGCTGGAAATTTCCGCCCTCTTTGTGTTTCTCAATGATCTTGTTTTTATATTTGCGCAGCTGTCTCTCAATGACTTCCTCGACCAGATCGATCGACACGTACATATCGCTGCTGACCTGTTCTGAACGAATGATATTTCCCTTCACAGGAATCGTGACTTCTATCTTCTGTCTTTCTTTTTCAACACTGAGTGTAACAATAACCTCCGTATCAGGAGTAAAATACCGTTCCAGTTTTCCGAGCTTTTCTGTGATTGCATCTCTTAAGCCGTCCGTAATATCAATATTCTTTCCGCTGATTGTATAACGCATATGACACACCCCTTTGTCTTTTCTAATTAGCAAAGCCACAAACAGCAAGCTGTCGAAGATTTACTATAATTAGATTATATCATATTCTGCGCACTTTTCAATACAATTTCTTGAGATTTTGAATTTTTTTGTTTTTTTCTAATATTTTTCACACAATTTTAAGATTTGGCGATATGCCATATTTCCGCCGAACAGATCAAGTGCACTCCCGATCGTCACATCCAGTCTGTCTTTCCCTGCTCTCTTTAATTCTTCCAGATCCTCAAAGCTGCCTACACCTCCTGCATAGGTGATCGGAATTTTGCCCCATTCTCCGAGCATCTGAGCCAGCTCTGTCTCTATTCCCTGTGCTTTTCCTTCCACATCCACCGCATGAATCAGAAATTCCGCACAATATTCTGACAGTTCATCCAATACGCGCTCTGACAAAGACACCTTTGTAAACTTCTGCCAGCGATCCGTCACGATATAATATTTTCCATCTCTGCGTCGGCAGCTCAAATCCAGAACCATCTTCTCTCTGCCTACTTTTTTCTCTAGTTTTTCCAGATTTTTATAATGTATCATCCCATCTTGAAAGACAAAGGAAGTCACAATCACATGGGAAGCCCCCGCTTCCAGGTAGAAAGCTGCATTCTCATCGTGGATCCCTCCTCCGATCTGCATGCCCTTCGGCCAGGCACCGAGTGCACTTACTGCCTGCGCTCTTGTCGCTTCATAGTACGGCGAAGAGGCTGGATTCAGCAAAATGATATGGCCTCCTCTGAGGCCATCCTTCTTATAAAATTCTGCAAAGTCTGCCGCGCTTTGATCAGACACAAAATTCTCCTCTGCCTGATCTCTCTCATCCTTTAGACTTCCTCCCACAATCTGCTTTACTTTGCCATTATGTATATCAATACACGGTCGAAAATGCATTTTTCTATCTCCTCTCATCCTCTTGTGTTCTATTGTTTTGCTTCTATTTTTGCCTCATTATATCAAATGCAGACCGCTTTGAACAGTCACTGGACAGATCTTTTCTCACACAGTGCTGGTTTTACAGCAAAACAGGTATTCCACCGGCATTTCCATGAAATACCTGTCATCAAACAAATATTCTCCACCGAGTCTGCTTTACTTTCTGTCAGACAGACTATTTTCTGCTGTTATTGTAGTATCTCAAGTTTCCCATTATCTGTCACATGGGAAGTCTTATTATTTTCCATATTCGTCTCGGTCTGCGTGTAATTGTCCGTTCCATTTCCGAACTCATCTATGCCATCGCGCACACCCTCGCCGAGATTTTCCACGCCATTTTTAATACCTTCTCCGACATTTTCCACACCATCGATCACACCATTGCCCACATCACTCAGCGCTCCTGTCCCATCGGTATTGTAATTTCCATCTCGGTTGGTGGTTGTCTCCGTCACATTTTCTGTGGCATTTGTCGTTCTCTCCGTGTTTTCCGTCATCCCTGTCGTGTTATTTCTTCCACATCCTGTCAGTCCCAAAATGCACAGTGCCGCCAGACAGCTGACTACATATTTTCTTTGTCTTGTCATGAAATTTCCCTCCTACTTTTTGATATCAATCTATTTAAGAAGCATCCAGACGCTTTTTAGTAATATGCGCATCTCTTCATTTTCTATTCAATTTAATCGAAAATTTCTTTCTTGGCACTGTACTACTTCAGTCCTTTGTCACAAAATCAACCTATAAGGCAATCATTGCAAAATGAGATGCTTTTGTCTGCCTTGTACCCTGCTTCTAAGTATGCTATAATGTCCGTGCCGTGAATGAGTCATGCAGCTGCGCGCTTCCGGATGGTACATGCCACTCTTTCACATCAAAAACAAATGGAGGAATTTTATGAATCTTTTACATTTTCTCGCACAATACCGAACACCGGCGGGCGAAGCGATCTTCCAGCTTTTCACATATTTTGGTCAGGATCTCTTTATCATCCTCATCCTATGTGCGATTTACTGGTGTCTCAACAAAAAACTTGCCTATCAGATCGGTCTTTCTTTTTTTGTCTCCGGTCTGCTGATGCAGATTTTGAAGATCACATTCCGCATCCCACGCCCATGGATTCTCGACCCCTCGTTTGAAGCTGTCGCTTCCGCAATCCCCGCTGCGACCGGCTATTCTTTTCCAAGCGGTCACACACAGGCTGCCACCGCACTTTTTGGCGTCTTAGCCCTTTCTTTCAAAAAGCCATGGCAGCGCGCTGCCTGCATTTTTGCCTTCGTGGTGGTTGGCTTCTCCAGACTGTATCTCGGTGTTCACACCCCAAAAGATGTACTGGTATCCATGGCGATAACTTTTTTCGTTGTACTCGCCGTATCCCGCCTCAATGCCTATATGGAACACCATTTTGTCTCCCCTGTGCTGATCAGTGTTGTCCTTGCAATTTGCTCCATTGTCACGGCAGTCTATGCTTCCAGCCTTCTTTCGCAAAATGTGATTGAAGCAAAATATGCCTCGGACTGCCTGAAATCTGCGGGTGCAGGACTCGCCTTCGCACTTGCCTGGTACCTGGAGCACACGCACTTAAATTTTGGCACTCATGTGCCACTCAAAAGACAGATTGGAAAATTTGTCACTGGAATCCTTGTCACCGCTCTGCTGGAGTTTGGTCTGAAATATCTCATCGGAGACGGTCTGTTCCTCAGTTGTCTGCGCTATTTTATTCTGGTACTGTGGGCACTTGTTATTTTCCCGCTCCTCGACAAAAAATATTCCTGGGGATTCTTTGTCTTTGAATAATCCCTTGATTTTCTTCATACAATATAGAAAATCATAATAAGGGGGCACGCAGATGAGTGCAAAAACAAAAATCCTGGTTTTTCGGATGCGTGAGATTATTTACACAGCAATCTTTGCGGTTCTGGGAATTATTCTGCTTGTTCTGCTGTTCTTAATGTTTCTCCCAGCCGCAAAACAATCTTCCAGTCAGGAAGATGCATCCGTACCAAAATATATCGCCGGTGTCTACACCTCCCCGGTCAGTCTAAACGGCAGTACGATTGATGTGGAGGTAGTAGTTGATGAGACACATATCAACTCCATTCGCCTTGTCAACCTCAGCGACACGGTCGCCACCATGTATCCGCTTGTCAGCCCCACACTCGACACGATCGCGTCACAGGTCTGCCAGAATCAATCTCTGGAAAACATTACTTATCCGTCGGAGAGCAAGTATACCTCCGAAATGCTGATTGACGCGATCTCCAAAGCACTCACTTTAGCGGAGGGCGATATCTGACCTTTCAAACTATCTTTTAATCTGCCGGAAAATCAAGGGGCTGCCGGAAAAAGAAGATGGATGAAACGTATGGTTACATCTGTTCTTTTTGGGGCAGCCCCTATCTGTTTTATTTTGGAATCTTTTTCTTTCACATTAAAAAACAATTTCTGTCAAATCATCCGTTGTTGACTTCCAGCTCTGCCAGCTGATCCAGCCAGACTTTCGCACAGGCATCACTCGGCATTCTCAGATCCCCTCTCGGTGAGACGGCGACAGATCCCACTTTTGGTCCGTCTGGCAGACAGGAGCGCTTAAACTGCTGTGCGAAGAAGCGTCTGTAAAACGTTCTGAGCCATTTCAGAATAGTCTCCTCGTCGTAAAGATCTTCAAATGCTTTTTTCGCAACGCGGTAAATCTTTGCCGGATCATATCCAAAGCGCAGCACATAATACAGGAAGAAATCATGGAGTTCGTACGGTCCCACCAGATCTTCTGTCTTCTGTGCAATCTCTCCGTCCTTCGGCGGAAGCAGCTCAGGGCTTACCGGAGTATCCAACACATCGAGCAAGATCTCGGAAAGTTTTTGATCCTCACATGTATCGGCATAATAGCGCACCAGATGGCGCACAAGTGTCTTCGGCACCGACGCATTGACACCGTACATCGACATGTGATCCCCATTGTACGTCGCCCATCCGAGTGCCAGCTCTGACATATCTCCTGTCCCTATGACCATACCTCCGTTTTGGTTGGCAAGATCCATCAATACCTGTGTCCGCTCACGCGCCTGACTGTTCTCAAATGTGACATCGTGCTTTTCAAAATCTTGTCCGATATCGCTGAAATGCTGGTGTACCGCATTCTTGATATCGACCTCTTTTAATGTCGCTCCCAGTCTTCTCGCCATCTCACACGCATTGGTATAGGTGCGGTCTGTCGTTCCAAAACACGGCATCGTCACTGCGAGAATATTGGCGCGATCCATATCAAGCAGATCAAATGCTTTTGCCGTGACAAGCAGAGCAAGCGTGGAGTCAAGCCCTCCTGAGATCCCGACCACCGCATTTTTTGCGTGTGTGTGCTCCAGTCTCTTCTTTAAGCCCAGTGCCTGGATTGTCAAAATCTCCTCACAGCGCTGCGTGCGCATCGCCTCATCGTGCGGCACAAAAGGAGCCGGATCAAAATAGCGTTCCAGTTTCACTTCTTCCATCTCAAGCGAAAATGCGATTTTCTCGTATCCGCTATTATCTGTATGGAACGTCGTGATTCTTCTTCTCTCGCTGCGCAGACGGTTCAGATCCAGGAGCGCATACACCTCATGTTCCTCATGACTTTTTGCTTTCTCCAAAATCACTCCGTTCTCAGCGACCACATTCTGACCCGCAAACACGAGATCTGTCGTCGATTCTCCTTCCCCTGCGTTTGCATACACATAGGCACACAGAAGCCGCGCCGACTGTCCTGCAATCAACGCTTCGCGGTACCGATTTTTTCCTGTGCACTCATCGCTCGCTGAAAGGTTCACAACAACGGTCGCGCCGGCGAGGGCATGTCCGATGCTCGGCGGGTTTGCCACCCACAAATCCTCACAGATCTCTGCAGCGACTTTCAGTCCTTCCATCTCGCGGCAGCAAAAAATCTGTTTTGTGCCAAACGGGACTGGTTTTCCCTCATATTCTGTCCATTCCACCGTCTCATTTCCCGGTTCAAAGTTTCTCGCCTCATAAAACTCTGCATAGTTCGGCAGATTTTTTTTCGGCACAAGTCCCAACAGCTTTCCATGGCAGACTGCTGCCGCCACATTGTAAAGCTTGCCGTCCTTCTCCCATGGCAGTCCCACAAAAATCAATGCATCTTTCTCTTTTGAGTGAAAGATAACTTTGTGCAGCTCATGCTTCGCCTGCTCTAACAGACATTCCTGCCAGAATAGATCTCCACAGGTGTACCCCGTAATGCAAAGCTCTGGAAACACCACAATCTTCGCGCCATTTTTGACTGCCTCATCTATCATCTTACAGATCTGTTCTGTGTTGTACGCGCAGTCTGCGACACGCCCCTTCGGCGTCATTGCCGCCACCTTCAAAAACCCATCAAACACAGGCTTTCCCTCCTTTTTCTCCTCACTGATTCCCTGCAAAGATGCCTTGCCTTCCACAGTCAACCATCCTGCAGTGAACCGATTGCGCTCCTCTTTTACTTACTTTTTGCCAAAATTTCTTTTAATTCTTCCACATCAAACTTGTAATTTGTGTTGCAGAAATGGCAATTCACTTCAATCGGTTTTCCTTCCGCGATCATCTCTCTGATCTCCTTCTTGCCGATACTGATGATCGCTTTTTCTACACGCTTTTTTGAACAATTACAGGAAAACTGTGTCGGGATCTTTTCATTGATCTCCAGACCGAACTCTCCTAAGAGGTCTTCCAGAATCATCTCTGGCGTCTTTCCCGCTTTCAAAAGTAAAGTGACTGATGTCATCTGACTCAATTTCGCCTCCAGCGCATCGATCACTTTTTCATCGGTAAAGGGCATCAGCTGGATGATAAAGCCTCCCGCCTGTTCTACTTCATTTTCCTTTTTCATCAGCACGCCAAGTCCCACGGACGATGGAACCTGCTCAGAAGTCGCAAAATAATACGTCAGATCCTCCGCAATCTCCCCCGTCTGGAGTGCTGTCTGTCCCACGTAAGGTTCTTTCATTCCCATATCTTTGATGACGTTTAAAAATCCGTCACCCACTGCTTTTGACACGTCCAATTTTCCCTTTGCATTTGGCGGAACCATCACATCAGGGTTATTGACGTATCCTTTGACATTTGCCTTTGCGTCCGCCGTCACGACGATTCCTCCGATCGGACCGTCTCCCTGAATCTGAAGTGTCAGAAGATCGTCCTCCCCTTTCATCATCGCTCCCATCATGGCTCCGGCTGTCATCAGCCTGCCCAGCGCGGCTGTCGCCACTGGGCTTAAATTGTGAATCTGTCTCGCATGCTCTGTCAGTTCTCTCGTTGTTGCTGCAAATGCCCGAATCTGGCTATCCGCAGCTGTCGCTCTCACAATATAATCAGACATTTCTATCTCCCTTTTTTATTTTCCATTTTCTCTTGCAATCACATAGATGCGCTCACTGTCTTTTCTCGGTTTTTCTTTTGTAAAGGCATCGTACGCTGTCACATACTCCATCCCCGCCTCCTCGATCAGTCTCCTGACTGTCTCAAGGTCATATGCTTTCTGATAATGGGTCTCTTCATATTTCTGGTATCTGCCGTCCTCCTCGCGGATAAACAACGTCAGATCATATTCATTTACCTGATCCTCATCGTAATATGTATTTTCCCAGATAAAACTGCTCTCCTCACGATTCTCAGCGATCGTGGAGTCTCCCAGAAGTTCTTCGTATTTATACACCGTATTCAGATCAAAGATAAAGATCCCCTTCGGATCCAGATAATTATTGACAAGCCGAAACACTGCGAGCAAATCTTCTTCTTCCATCAGATAGTTCATGGAATCACAGATACTCACGACTGCTCTCACTGTGCCATACAATTCAAACTCACGCATATCTTGCTGAAGATAGAGGATATCGTGACCGGAGTCTAATCTCTTTTCCAGCGCAATCTCCAACATTTCCTCAGACTGGTCTATTCCAATCATATCATATCCCGCCTGCGCCAAGAGCTCTGTCATACTTCCTGTTCCGCATCCCAGTTCCAGCACAAGCCCATCTGTCACACCGTATTCCCTCAAAAGCCCTATCAAGTACGCGCTCCATTCCTCATACGGGACATTGTCCATGAAGGTGTCATAGACTCTCGCAAAACTTGTATACGCTTCCATACTTTACCATACCTTTCCAAGAATTCCGTAAGAAAGTGTCGTCATAATGCAGGTGGCAAGCAAAATTCCAAGTACAATTGCCGGAAACGCCTTGCGGAAACGGATACCCAGCAGGGACGCAATCAACGCTCCCGTCCATGCTCCTGTCCCCGGCAGTGGAATTCCCACAAACAACACAAGCCCCCAAAATTCATATTTCTCAATCTGGTCTTTCTTGCCAAGTGCTTTCCTTTCCAATTTCTCTACCATCGGTCTAAAAATCTTTGTCTGTTTGAGTACATTAAAGATCTTTGTGATCAGCAGCAAGATAAATGGAATTGGAATGAGATTTCCAATCACACAGATCACAATCGCCCGTGCCATATCAATATGCATCCAGGATGCTGCCAGCAATCCTCCCCTTAATTCCAGGATCGGAATCATAGAGATGACAAAGGCAATCAGCTCCTTAGAAAGCACACCCGACAAGTTTGTGGTAAACCATTGTACTAATGTTTCCATTATTTCCTCCTTTTATTTGAGATATTCTTTTAAAAATTTAATGAGACAATCCATCTCCTCGTCTGTCCCGATCGAAATGCGCAGATGATTGTCGATGCGTGGATGATTGAAATAGCGCACATAGATGCGGGAACGCTTCAATGCCTCGAAGATATCGCGTGCCATATATTTTTCATGCGTGACAAACAAAAAGTTTGACATAGAATCCTCAAACGCAAAGCCCAGCTCTCTCAATTCTTTCTTCACACGCTCTCTCGTCTCGATAATCTTTTTTCTCGTGCCCTGGAAGTATGCTTCATCCTCGATTGCCGCCGGTCCTGCCGCGAGCACCGTCTGATTCATGGTATAAGAATTGAAAGAATATTTGACATCGTTCAAATATTTGATCAAAGTCTTGTTTCCCATCGCGTAGCCTATGCGCATTCCCGCCATGGACCGTGATTTCGAGAAAGTCTGCACAATCAGCAGATTGTCATATTTTTCAATCAGAGGAAGCGCTGAGGTTCCCCCGAAATCAATATATGCCTCATCCACAATCACAATGACATCCTGATTATGTTTGATGATATCTTCAATTTCATCTAGCTCCATGAGTACACCGGTAGGAGCATTCGGGTTTGGGAAAATCACACCGCCGTTTTTCTTGTAGTAATCGCTCTTGACAATCCGGAATCTCTCGTCAAGCGGTTGTCTCTCATATGGAATGTGGAATAAATCTGCCCAGACATCATAGAAAGAGTATGTGATATCCGGAAACAAAATCGGTCTTGAAGAGTTAAAGAAAGTCAAAAATGCCATCGCCAGCACATCATCCGATCCGACTCCCACAAATACCTGGTCTTTCTCAAGATGATAATACGTAGCCAGACTTTCCACTAAGACATCCGCAGATGGATCCGGATATTTGCGCAGCGTGTCATAGGAAAGAGCAGAAAACTGCTCCAATGCTTTCTGCACCCCAGGTGCAGGCGGATACGGATTCTCGTTTGTATTTAACTTGATGATATCCTTCTGTTTCGGCTGTTCTCCCGGAACATACGGAATCACCTTTCTCACATTTTCCTCCCAAGCTCTCATCGTGTGTGCTCCTCCTTGTTCTTTTTTTATAATCCAAACTCTTTGGCAAGTTGTTCAAAATACAGAAGCGATTTTTCAAACGGATTGCAGCTCCGTTTTTTACATACTCTTTGATTCTCTCTCATATCTTTACCTTCTTTCTTGTCGTATCTCTCACTCTGGCTGTTTTTCCTGAACAAGCCCCTTTTCCAGCAAAATCGCAGGGTGATACGAGAGTTTTGCCTGTCTTAAGCCTTCCTCCCCCGTATCCTCCTCACGGTTTACATACTGATAATCCATCGCTTCATGCTGCACAAACTGCTGGTTTATCATCGTGTACGCACCCTCTATGTCCGCAAACGCTTTCTCGATATGCACCACCATCGTATCTTTTGTCACTGGTTCTCCGATCGAGAACGCGACCACTTTTCCTCCGACGCGCAAGAGTCCGCCTCTCAGATGCAGTTCCCGAAACAAGCGCAGAGAATTCAGGCTCACGCACATTTCAGCATTTTTTTCTTCGTGATCGTTGCATCCATTCTGGTTTCTCCATTCCAGCGCCATCTGGAAGCAGTCCTCCACATTTTGCTCATTCAAAGACTCATATTTCCAGTCAGGATAGAGACGCATAAATTTGTTAATATGGTTTTTCTTTCCATGATATTTCCTGCCGGACAAATTTGCAAGCTTTTCTGTCTCATAAATATAATCTGCCATGTCACGGTCATATTCAATCTTAAATTTTCCCGGATACAGCTCATCCAAAATTTCAAACTGCTCCGGTGTCACCAGATGCATCTGAAAAGGAATCCCGTGCTCTTTGCTGTACTCCATCAACAGATCCATGCTCTGTTTGATATTTTCCTTCCTCCCGATCGGAAACGAAAATGTCTGCGTTGCTCCCTCTGTCTTCACAACCAACATGTCCCCCACAACTCCGATTCCTGCCGGATACTGCCGTCTCCAAAGATACATATTTGCAAATGTAAATTCACAGTTTCTGCTGTTCTGAAGTTCTAAATACCGGTTGACCCATTCCCGGTCTTCCAGTGTCGGTGTATGAAATGTTATGTCTGTCACTTTTTTCACCTCTATCGATTATACAGCATCGCATAGATGCCATTTCTGTTTAAAAGTTCCTCGTGTGTTCCCTGTTCCTCAATTCCATTTTCCGTCAGCACCAAGATCTTCTCTGCGTTCTTGATCGTGCTCAGGCGATGTGCGATCACAAATGTTGTCCTGTTCTTTGCCAGTTCCTCCAGAGAATCCTGCACAATCTTTTCACTCTCATTGTCAAGTGCCGATGTCGCCTCATCAAAAATCAGTATTGGCGGATTTTTCAAAAATACACGCGCGATTGATAATCTCTGTTTCTGTCCGCCCGACAGCTTCACGCCTCTCTGACCGATATCTGTGTGATATCCATTCGGCAGCTGCATGATGAACTCATGCGCATTGGCACGCTTCGCCGCCTCGATCACTTCCTCGTCCGTCGCATCTGGTTTTCCATAGCGAATATTCTCCATCACATCTTCCATGAACAGATAGACATCCTGCTGTACAATCCCGATGTGGTCTCTCAAATCTTTCAGCTGAATCTCTCTGATATCGGTTCCATCCAGCAAGATCCGCCCCTTTTCCACTTCGTAAAAACGCGGTATCAGGCTGCAAAGTGTGGTCTTGCCTCCCCCGGAAGCTCCCACAATCGCCACATACTCACCGGCTTTTACTTTCAGGTTGATGTGATTCAGCACTCGCTCTTTGTTCTCCCCATATCCAAAGGAGACATCGTCAAACACAATCTCGCCCTTCACATCTCCGAGCAGACGGGCTCCCGGCTGATCCTCAATGTCCGGATGGACATCCAGAATCTCTAAGAAGCGCTCGTACCCACTGTACCCGTTCTGAAACTGCTCCGTAAAATTGATCAGTTTCTTCACTGGCTCTGTAAAATTGTTGATATACAGCAGGAAAGTAACCAGATCCGTCACAACCATCTTCCCATTCGCCATCAGAATGGCTCCCACGATCAGAACTCCGATCGTGACCATTGTCGTGAGCGCTCCAAGACCCGAGTGGAACCATGCCATGTACCAGTAACTCAACCGCTTTGTCTGGACAAACCGATCATTTCCGGCGCGAAATTTTCTCATCTCTTCTTTTTCATTCGCAAACGACTTGACTACCCGTATGCCAGAAAGACTGTCCTCAATCTGACTGTTGATATCCGCTATCTTGGCACGGTTCTCCTTAAAAGCCCGCTTCATCTTCCTGTTAAAATAATATGCATAGCCTGCCATGATCGGCACAAACGCATACGCCACCAGCGTCAGTGTGCCATTCACCTGAAACAAGATCACAAACGACCCGACAAATTTGATCAGGGAAATCACCACATCCTCCGGTCCGTGGTGTAAAAGCTCGCTGATATCAAACAAATCACTCGTCACTCTCGACAGCAGCTGCCCGACCTTCTGGTCATCATAAAACGTAAAGGATAATTTCTGATAATGCTCAAAAATCTCATTTCTCATATCATGTTCCATCTTTGCTCCCATGATATGCCCACAGTATGTAATATAAAAATTACAGAAAAACTCCAGCACGACAAGCCCGACCATCAAAATGCCAAGCCTGACAATCTGCCTGAGTGGTTCACTCCCCTCCAGATACACAACCTCATTTGTGATATACCGCACAATCAGCGGAATCACCAGCGTGACTGCCGCTCCGGTCAGGGCAAAAAACATGTCTGTCCAGAACAGCCTGCGATATGGCTTGTAATATCCGATTAATTTTTTCCACTTATGTTCCATCTCACATGAAGCCTCCCAATTGTAAAAAAGGAAAGCTGCTATGACCGAAAACGTATCACAGCACCTCCCCCAAATCACCTCATTCTTCTCTTCTTACCATAAAAGCCCAATCTCAGTGGACGGTAGACGGGTCGCTTGCGCACCTGGCTGCACGGACACTAGAGACGCTAACCCGTATGAGCAGAAAAGCCACGCGAATGAACGGAGCAATCCAATGGGCTTTTATAATTGGTAGTGACGCCGTCAGGCGTCCTGTCCGTTTACTCTACCTCATTGAGCTTGCTCAGACGAATTGCCTGATCTGCCGCAATCAAGCTGTCGATAATCTCGGATAAATCTCCGTTCATCACATCATCCAGTCTGTGCAGTGTCAGCTTGATTCTGTGATCTGTCACACGCCCCTGAGGGAAATTGTAGGTTCTGATCTTCTCCGAGCGATCCCCTGTTCCGACCTGGCTTCTTCTCGCTTCCGCCTCAGCGTCATGACGTTTCTCCAATTCCATCTCATACAGTCTTGAACGCAAAATTTTGAGTGCCTTGTCCTTATTTTTCAGCTGGGATTTTTCATCCTGACAGGAGATCACAATTCCTGTAGGAATATGTGTCAGTCGAACCGCAGAATCTGTTGTGTTGACACACTGTCCGCCATTTCCAGAAGCGCGGAATACATCAAATTTACAGTCGTTTAAGTCGAGCTGGAAGTCAATCTCCTCCGCCTCCGGCATAATTGCGACCGTAATTGTGGAAGTATGAATTCTTCCTCCGGATTCAGTCTCTGGCACACGCTGTACACGGTGAACGCCGCTTTCATATTTCAGCTTTGAATACGCTCCTCTTCCGTTAATCATGAACACAGCTTCCTTAAATCCGCCGATTCCATTTTCATTTAAACTCATCATCTCTGTCTTCCAGTGCTGCATATCTGCATATTTGACATACATTCTGTAAATCTCAGACGCAAACAGCGCTGCCTCATCTCCGCCGGCTCCGGCACGGATCTCTACGATTACGTTTTTCTCATCGTTTGGATCCTTCGGCAAAAGCAAAATTTTCAATTCATGCTCTAACTCCTCGATGCGCTTCTTTGCCTCACTTAATTCTTCTTTGAGCATCTCGCGCATATCTTCGTCAGACTCTTCCTCGAGCATCGCCAGACTTTCTTCCACTGTCTCCTGGCATTTTTTATATTCCTTATAAGCGTCCACAATTGGCTGTAAGTCGCTTTGTTCTTTCATCAACTTCTGAAAGCGAGCCTGATCGTTTACCACAGAAGGCTCATTTAATTCACTCATAATTTCTTCAAATCGGATCAACAAATCTTCCAATTTATCAAACATTTCGTTTCCTCCTATCCTCTCTGTCCCATCACAACACGGTCAAGTCCTGCCAAATCTTTCTTTACTCTCACATGCTCATATCCTGCCTGTCTCATCATCCCGGATACCGCCTCTGCCTGATCACACCCGATCTCAAAAAGAAGCCATCCATTCTCTTTTAAGTGTTCCTGACTCTTCGCCACGATTTCCCGATAAAAAAACAATCCGTCTTCTCTTCCGTCAAGCGCCATGCGCGGTTCATGATCACGCACCTCTTCCATCAGAGAATCAATCTGCGCTGTCGCAATATAAGGCGGATTTGATACAATACAGTCAAATTTCCCCTCCACCTGATCAAACAGGTTGCTTTTTATAAATGTCACATCTGCCTGCAGATTTCGTGCATTCTCTCGTGCCACCTCAAGTGCCTTCTCCGAGAGGTCTGCGCCGACGCCTGTGACATCCTCCGCCATCTTCACGACACTGATCACAATACACCCGGAGCCCGTACACAGATCGAGCACCCGATCGTGTTTCTTTATCACTCCAAGCACTTCTTCCACCAGTGTCTCCGTGTCCTGACGCGGGATCAGGACATTCTCATTTACATGAAACGGCAGTCCCATAAATTCCTGCTCCCCTGTCAAATGCTGAAGCGGAATATGAAGACTGCGCTTTCTCAGAAACTCCTGATACCTTTGATAGATCGGATCAGGAATCTCTTCCTCTCTATTCAGAAGAAACCAAGTGCGGTCAATCTCTGCGCAATATTCCAACAGATACCAGGCATCAACTGCACTGTCCGCGATCTGCATTTCGGCAAGGAAATCTTCTCCCTGCCGAAGTGCCATCTGCCACGTCACGCGGAAGCCTCCGCCTGCTGTTCTGTCGCCTGTGTCTCTTCCTCATAATGTTTTCCAAAATTTTCACTCAAATATTTTTTCCAGTCGAACACTGCCTCTACCGATGCGATTCCAACCTCGATCATCGTATCATCCGGCTCTTTTGTTGTCATTCTCTGAAGCATCATGCCAGGCTTGCTCAGCAGTTCCACAAATTTATTGTCACTATTTCCGGCAAGGCGGATAAATTCATAGGATATTCCTGACACAACCGGCAGCAGAAGGAGACGATACACCACTCTCATAACCGGTGAATCTGTGCGGATAAACATAAACAGAATGATGCTGACTACCATGACAATCAGCAGAAAGCTTGTACCGCACCGCTTGTGATGCTTGGAACTTTTTCTTACATTCTCCACTGTCAGGTCCAGACCGTGTTCGATACAGTTGATACACTTATGCTCTGCTCCGTGATACATGAAAACTCTCTGAATGTCTTTCATTCTTGAAATCAAAATAATATACGCGAGGAAGATTGCAATTCGGATAATACCTTCTGCCAGACTGATCAAGAACGCAGAATCTGTCAGTTTTCTGACGATATTTGAGATGAAATACGGCAGAATCATAAAAATAGCCACAGACATCACGAGTGAGATTGCCACTGTCACTCCCATCAAAAGATCATCTGATTTTTTCTTCTGTTCCTCCGTCTTTGGCGGTTTTTTTTCATTCTTCTTTTCTTCCTCCTCATCTTCCTCAAGGAAGAAACTGGAAGAATACATCAACGTCTTCATTCCCAAGATCAGGGAATCAAGAAAATTGAAAACACCGCGAATAATCGGTATTTTCTGAATCTTTTTATTCTTTACTATTCCTTTGTAATCATCTACCTTGATTTCGATCTCCTGGTTCGGTTTGCGCACTGCCACTGCATATCGGTCGCCATTTTTCATCATGACCCCTTCCATCACGGCCTGTCCGCCAATGTTCGATGATTTCATACGTCTGTACCTCCTCCTGGTGCTCCTATCTTTCGCAAAATTCTCCTACATCATACACACCCACATACCTCTGCCGAAATTTCTCCCATAGAGCAAAAATAGGTTGAGATTTCGCAACCCCAACCTGATCTTTCTCTTACTTATTGATACCATATTTCTTATTGAATTTATCAATACGTCCACGAGCTGCAGTAGCTTTCTGCTGTCCTGTGTAGAATGAATGGCATTTTGAACATACTTCGACGTGAAGTTCCTTCTTTGTAGATCCTGTCACGAATGTGTTTCCACAGTTACAGGTAACAGTTGCCTGATAATACTTTGGATGGATTCCTTCTTTCATGATTTTCACCTCTTCTTATGATTTTGTGAACTGCTTATTGCAGATCTATCCACCATCTGCAATCCGTTTCCGGTCAATACTGCTCCCACGTTTCCACAGTAAGTTTCTCCGGACTATCCCTGCAAGTCCCTGCAGTTGTTCTATCCATGCTTGTTTTTTGATTTACATAGCGATTAGATCATATCACATTTATGTTAAAATTGCAACCAGCTTTTTTAAATGAATTTCTGTTTTTTCACCGTCTGTACAAACTCCTGATTGTTCTTTGTCCTCGTGAACAAATTCAGAATATTCTCCACCGCCTCATCCGATTTCATGCCATTTAAGGCTTTCCTCATGATATAGACAGCCTCCAGTTCCTCGGAATCCAGGAGCAGATCTTCCCTTCTCGTGCTCGATTTCTGAATATCGATTGCCGGGAACACACGCTTTTCCGACAGCTTTCTATCCAGAACAAGCTCCATATTTCCCGTTCCTTTGAATTCCTCGTAGATCACGTCATCCATCTTACTTCCTGTATCGATGAGTGCTGACGCTAAAATCGTCAGGCTCCCGCCCTCTCTCATATTGCGCGCCGCACCGAAAAACCGTTTCGGCATATGGAGCGCCGCCGGGTCAAGACCACCCGACAATGTTCGTCCACTCGGCGGTACAATCAAATTATAGGCTCTCGCCAGACGTGTGATACTGTCGAGCAGAATGATCACATCTTTCTGATGCTCCACCAGACGTTTTGCACGCTCCATGACCATCTCAGCCACACGTCTGTGGTGTTCTGGCAGCTCATCGAAGGTAGAATAGATAACCTCCACATTGTCACCACAGATTGCCTCCTTGATATCGGTCACTTCCTCTGGACGCTCATCGATCAGCAAAATGATCAGATGCATCTGCGGATTGTTCTGCTGGATGGATCGCGCGATATCCTTCAAAAGTGTCGTCTTTCCTGCCTTCGGCGGTGACACAATCATACCTCTTTGTCCTTTTCCGATCGGCGAAATCAGATCGAGAATCCTCATCGATACTTCCTTTGGACCTCTCTCCATTTTCAGTCTCTTATTCGGGAAAATCGGTGTCATGTCCTCAAAATTATATCTCTTCATTGCCACAAATGGTGGCATTCCATTGATCGTCTTTAAGTACAGCAAAGCGGAAAACTTTTCCTGCTGCGTCTTAATCCTGGTGTTTCCGGAAATAATATCGCCGGTCTTTAAATTAAATTTCCTGATCTGTGATGGTGAGACATAGACATCATTGTCACCTGGCATATAATTCTCACAGCGGATAAATCCATATCCATCTGGCAGAACTTCCAAAATCCCATGTGCTATGATGCCGCTGTCAAGCTGTGATAACTCTCCCGGAGCCGCTTTGTCATCTCGAAAACGATTCTCCTCTCTTGGGGTTCTTTCTTCCCTGAAACGATTCTCTTCTCTTGACATTTTTTCTTCACGCAGACGATAATCGTCCCTCACACCCTTTTCTTCTCTCAGAGGATTTTCTTCGCTCACATTTGTCTCTTCAATCAGAGTACTCTCCTGATCTCCCCTGGAAACCGTTTCCTGATTTTTTTCCTTCTCATCTTCTGCGAGCATTAATTCTATCAATTCGTTTTTTCTCAGTGCAGAAATGTGTTTTAATCCTCTTGCCTTTGCAATGTCTCGCAGTGCAACAGCCGATAAAGATTCATACTTTTCTCTTGTCATAAATTTTCTCGCCCATTTTCTATTGCAGAAACGAGCCGCTCCTTTCCCTTATGCGATTCACTTTTATGGATGTCTGAAAATGTTGGATGCCACGCGCAGTTTCCCAAAACAGCGCACGTCTACGGTCTACGCGGATCTATCCGCCAGAAGCTTTTTAAAGATTTGTTTACAGGAGTCCTTGTCTGAAATGACATTGATTGTATTTAGACCTGATACCACTATACCACAAAATATCCGTAAAAAAAAGAGATTTTTTGACGATTCTTTTCCCATATATTCCATATTCTTTGACAGATTAGCGCATTTTCAAGCAGAGGTTCAAAATCTTCTTTGCTTTTTCTCATGAACGCAGATCGCTTCTCAGTGTCTGCGTTCACATGTTCTCCAATTCACGCATCCTTTCCTTGTTCTGGATCTATTTTGCTCCAAAAAGCACTGTTTTATGATAACATGCCGCCAATCATTCCCGACCCGGCACATAAAATCAGTGTCGTGAATATATGAAATCCTTCCTGCAGCAAAATACGCCCTGACGCAGCTGAGATCCCCGTCAAAATCAGGAAATAGAGAACCCCCACTCCCAATCCCCATAAGTATTTTTTGCTCTCAATTCCTTTTCCTGCGAGAAACCCTCCCACAAATCCGGACACAATATAGATCACCAAGATTCCCGCTGCCACCTTACTCTCGTCCAGATCCATCTTATAGAGCAAAAGTGCCAGGATCAGGAGCATCACTGCCGTCATGAAATAAGAGGCAAAGAGCGCCGTCATACAGATAGCCGCCTTTTTTTTCGTCCGCACTGTCTTTCCACCGTCCATCTACATTTCCCTCCTCCTTTTTCATTGTATGACACTGGGAATCAAATTATTACCTTGCCAATCGTTCAAAAATATTGTATATTTGTAACAGTTCATTACCTATGAACCTCCATCCGCTTTTCACTGCAATGGACTATGGTATGCACAGGTTGAACGAACTGAAACAACGATACCATTATTTTTATCAAAAGGAGATGACTTATTTGGATTCAAGTGATGCCATACAGCTGATCATTATTTTGGTGCTGATTCTCTTATCAGCCTTTTTCTCATCAGCTGAAACCGCATTGACAACCTCAAACAAACTCAGAATCAAAACCCTCGCTGACCAGGGCGACAAACGTGCCGCCACTTTGATCAAGTTGACAGAAAATCCAAGCAAGATGCTCAGTGCGATCCTGATAGGAAACAACATTGTCAACATTTTCTGTTCTTCTCTGACGACAACATGGGTTACCAGAGTGTTTGGAAATGCGGCGGTCGGAATTTCGACCGGACTTTTAACTTTACTAATCTTAATTTTTGGAGAGATCACTCCGAAGACAATGGCCACAGTTCATGCCGAAAAGTTAGGGCTTGCCTACGCCGGCATTATTTATCTGATGGTCCGCATTATGACACCACTTATCTTCATTGTCAATAAACTTGCAAACGGTGTTCTGAAATTGCTGCGCATCGACTCTTCCCAGTCCGGCAACGCAATCACAGAACATGAGCTGCGCACCATCGTAGATGTCAGCCACGAAGAAGGCGTCATCGAGAGCGATGAGCGCCAGATGATTTACAACGTGTTCGATTTTGGTGATTCTCAGGCAAAAGATATCATGGTTCCGCGTGTCGATATGATTTCTATCGATATCCACAGTACTTACGAACA
The DNA here is from genome assembly GCA_022788205.1 of Robinsoniella sp. Taxonomy (GTDB): domain Bacteria; phylum Bacillota; class Clostridia; order Lachnospirales; family Lachnospiraceae; genus JAGZHZ01. The sequence goes on from JALEVQ010000081.1 coordinate 83,720, forward strand.
AATTATTGATGTGTTCAAGCGTGAAAAATTCACACGCCTTCCTGTATATGAGAAAAGTCCAGACAATGTTGTCGGTTTGATCAATGTCAAAGACCTTCTTCTCTACACTTCGCCGGAACAATTCAACATTCAGGATATCATGAGAAAACCTCATTTCACCTACGAATTTAAAAAGACTTCCGAGCTGATGATGGAGATGCGCCAATACTCTATCAACTTCACCATCGTCCTCGATGAATACGGTGCCACTGCCGGACTTATCACATTAGAGGACCTTCTCGAGGAGATCGTGGGCGAGATCCGTGATGAGTACGACAAAGATGAAGAAGATCTGATCAAAAAAATCAGCGATACAGAATACATTGTCGAAGGTTCCATGAAACTTGATGACATCAACGATGCCCTCGGACTTCAGCTCAATTCTGAAGACTATGACTCAATCGGCGGATATGTCATCGAAAAACTGGATCATCTGCCCGAAGTTCACGAGTCCGTCACTTCCGACGACGGTATCCGTCTCGTCGTAGATGACATCATCAAAAACAGAATCAACAAAATTCATCTTTATCTGCCATCCGAATTTCCAGACGTGGAAGATTCTTCTGATTCTCCCGCCTGACACTGGATTCTTTCCATAAAACATAGCTGTCCCTTTCTCCGTTTCGTCGGGCAATCAAATCGCCTGAAAAACAGAGAAAGGGACAGTTTTTTATTTTCTGTCATTCTTCCTCATCAAGAAAATTTTCATGTTCATGGTGATGCCCGTGATGATGCTCATGATGTTCATTGCCTTCCATCTCAATCTCATCACCTGCCATCCTCAAAATATCCTCGATCTCATCGGTTGGCATCTCTAAATATGCTGACAACTCTTCCACTGAGACTTTATGTTCCAGCTCTTCCTCCAGATTGTGAATTGCCTCACTCAGATAATTGACTCGCTCTGCAATCTCCTCGCCCGCATGGCGACTGTCCCTCTGCATCTCAATCGCTTCCTCAATCGCTCCCCTGATCTGACTTTGCAGAAACATATCTGCCTCCAGGATTCTCGCTGTGCCACTGAGACCATCGACTGCCATCATCAGCCCTATATTGCCCTCCTGGATCAAATCTCCAAGCGGCAGCTCTTTTTTCTCGTATTCTTTTGCGATTTTCGCCACAATCGGAAGATACATCTCAATCAGCCTTACCTTCGCCATCGCATCTCCCCGCATGACGCTCTGAATCACCTCAATCTTCTCTTCCTGTGAAGCAATCTGAATATTCTGAAGTTCTTCCTCGTAAAAACTGAGGTATTCCGACTCCTGACCTGCCCACTCTGCGAGATCTTCCTCCAGATTTTCGTGCTGTTCCTCATATCCCAGAACCTGAATATTCTGTCCGGCAAGATATTCAAAAATCATCTTCATCTGCTCATCATTAAAATGACTGTCCTGAAAAAAATTCCGCACTTCTTCCTCTGTCAGTACATTCCCCTTCTGGTCTGCAAGTTCTTTAATCTCCTTTAACATTTCACGAAAAACAAATTTTTCTTTCATCTTTTATCTCCGTTCCGCCGCCATTATTGCAGCAAAGATTCGTCTTCTTTCAGTATTGAGATTGCTTTCTGGATCTGGTTATCGTCCTCCATCGGGATGACATTCTGACTCTCCACATCCTCGTTCAATTCAATCTCCACATCCGGTGTAATTCCTTTTTTGTGGATATCGTTACCGTTTGGCGTATAATATTTTGCTGTTGTCAGTTTCAGCGCGCTGCCGTCCGAGAGACTGTATGTTGTCTGGACAATCCCTTTTCCATATGTCGTCGTCCCGACAATCGTTCCAACATTGTGATCCTGAATCGCCCCCGCAAAAATCTCAGCTGCACTTGCGCTGTCACCGTTCACGAGAACCGCAAGCGGCTTTGTAAACTGGTGCTCCTCATCCGAGGTATACTCTGAACGATTTCCATTCTTATCTTCAATATATACCATCAAGCCTTCCGGCAAAATCTGATCAAGAATATCACACACACTTGTAAGCATTCCGCCCGGATTGTCACGCACATCCACGATCAGTTTTTCCATGCCCTGTTCCTCCAACTCCTCCAGCGCACTCTCAAACTGGCTGACTGTGACAGAGTCAAACTCGATAATCTGGAGATATCCGATCTCATCATCCAGCATCTCCTGGTAGACCGTCGGTACTTCCACATTTGTGCGCTCCATCGAGAATGTCAGCAGCTCTGACTCACCTTCCCGCAACACCTTCAGCTCGATGATATCCTGTTCTCCTTTTTGGATCACATTCACCACTTCACTCAGCGTCATCTCTTCTGTGCTCTGCCCGTTAATTTCTTTCAAAATATCATTCGGAAGCATCCCCGCCTTCTCAGCAGGCGCCCCCTCATAACAGCGGATTACTCTGATCTCATTTGTATCAAAATTTTGTGTCATCAACACACCGATTCCCTTGTAACTTCCGTTCAGAGAGCGCTGTACGCTCTCCATCTCCTCCACAGTATAGTACGCAGCATAAGGATCCTCCAGTCCTGCCACCAGACCCTTATACATATAGTTCTCCATCTGTTCCTTGTCCACTTCTTCAAGATTATAGGCATCAATCATCATCTCAATCTCTGCCAATTTATTGACACTCTCCTGCGTAACCGCACTATCCCCTGTGTCAGCCGAAGCTTCGCCGCGAATTTTCCCCTTCACGCCCAGCGCCACCACTCCTATAAGCAACATAAACGCCCATCCGCTCAAAAATCCCTTAAAAAAATGATAATCTTTTTTCATTTATACGCCTCTTTCTATCTCTCTTCGTTTTTCTTCTGTTATCTATCCTATCATCATAGAAAACTTTTTATTCCGCAAATGCGATCTCTATCTGCCAAGGTAACAAAATGAGACTGCCGCAAAAAACGTCAGACTCTTCCTCGCAGCCAGACTCTCTTTCCACAGCAGCCCCATCTTTTTTAATAATCAAGCGATTCCATATATTTCACAACCATCAAAGCAATCTTAAAGGTGATCGCATCCTCAAACACGCGCAGATCAAGTCCTGTACTCTTTTGCAGTTTATCAAGGCGATACACCAGTGTATTTCTGTGAATATAAAGCTGACGAGATGTCTCAGAGACATTTAAGCTGTTCTCAAAAAACTTGTTGATCGTCGTGAGTGTCTCTTCATCGAAGTCATCCGGCGACTTTCCATCAAAGATTTCCCGGATAAACATCTTGCACAGCGGAATCGGCAGCTGGTAAATCAGACGCCCAATTCCAAGTGAACTATATGCTATCACTTGTCTTTCGTTGAAGAAGATTTTTCCGACATCGAGTGCCATTCTCGCCTCTTTATAGGATTTGGAAACCTCCTTGATCTCATTTACAATAGTTCCATATGCGATATGAGCATTCTCTTTTCTGTCCGGTGAAAGCACTTCAAAAATGCTGTTTGCTGTCTTATCCATCTCAGGATATCCTTCTCCCTCTTTTAACTCTTTCACCACGATAATGCTCTTCTCATCGACTGCTGTGATAAAATCCCCTGTCTTTCCGCTGAACAGCGTTCTCACACTCTCCAGAGAATGCGTGTCTTTCTCATGATTTGTCTCAAGAATGAACACCACACGCCGTGCTTCTGCTTCAATATGCAGTTTTTTGGCTCTGTTATAGATATCTACCAGCAGCAGATTATCCAGCAATAAATTTTTGATAAAATTATCTTTGTCAAAGCGCTCTTTATACGCGACCAGCAGATTCTGGATCTGGAACACAGCTACTTTTCCAACCATGTAGGAATCATCACTGCTCCCGTTCGCCAGCAGAATATATTCCAGCTGCTGTTCATCAAAGACCTTAAAAAATTGATATCCCTGCACTTCCTGGCTGTCTGCCGGAGATTGTACAAAAGAAATGATAGAATCCCGATAGTTCTCTGCCTCCGCGAATGTCGATGCTAGTATATTGCCCTCGGTGTCCATCACACATAAATCTACTCTCGTGATTACCTTTAAGCCGTCAAGCGTAGTCTGTAAAATTTGATTTGATATCACAACGCGCCACTCCTTTTTCTTTTTATAGCTTTTGCTTCCGCATTTGCTGCGGTCTTTGTTTCCCCAAAAATGATTTTCGATCTCTGTATACTATTGTAATATAAATATAGAAAAAAATAAAGAAAAATCAATGCACTTTTCACAAATTTCTTTTTTTGTGCATTCGATTGCCGCGTCTGTCTGTCAAAACTTTGAGGCGCCGCAGCCGGCGCATTTCTCATCTTTCCGTCCATCCCTCCTCTTCAGAGCAGTGGACTTTTCCTGTTAAAGATCTAAGATTGATTTTCTTTCTCACTCTGATATCTGGATACCTGGCGCTTAAATTTTGTCTTGTCAATAAAGCGCTCAAAAAATCCTTTTCCCAAATCATTCGAATATTTCTCCATCATATCTGTGCCGATTCCGATCCAGACTTTTACTCCCAGTTTTCCGCGGTTGACTGCCAGGAACTTTTCCTGTTCAGGACATGGCATCATCACAAGCAGGATATCCTCTGTCACCGCATTGAGCATATTGACAAGGCTATCGTCATCTTCCACCTGGCTCTCCTCGATGGAGAAAGATCCTACAATGCACAGATCGCTGTGACGCTGTGCCAGATATTCCTCACATGCAACCCTCTCGTCCTGCAATTCTGCCAAAATTGCAACGCTTCTCTTGCGGCGCACAGCATCTTTCAGGAAAGCATTCAGAAAAACATCCTGATCCACTTCTTCCTTTCTCCGCTCATTCTCAATATTTGCCGCTTTCAAAATTTCTCTGTCATTGATTACTGTCACGTCCATTCGCTCTATCTGGCTGCGGTATATTTCGTCCTTCGCGGCGTACATTAACATTTTTCTATTGATCATTCCCACAGAACACATCATCCCCGACTGCAGATAACATTCGATCTGTTCCACTGCCTCCTGTGCGCTCAGATCATCAATCTTACATCCCAACACTTCTATTCTTTCTTTCATAATAGTTCACCCAGTTATTTCCCTATCATCTGATTTTCTAAACACACTTTATCATAATTTATCTCTGTTTTCAACTTTTCCGATATTTTATAATATTTCCCCTCAATTTCTTCATCATTTTCAAAAAATCGTTCATATTTTATTCATCATACTTTTAAAATTTTTTTACCTGTTTCTAACGATTTCTTCATTTCTGTTTTTTATGATTGACTTAAAGAGATTATCACTATTTGCAAATTTCTCATTTTTGTTAAACTTTTTCATAATAATGCCCGACTGCGTCCCCTTGTCGGGCATCCTCCCTTTCATGGGTTTTATTTCGTCGTCACGAAATAATCTCATACTATTTCATATCACGCAAAACAGGGTATCCTTCCAGATGGATACCCTGTTTTGCGTTTCCGTCCATTATCTTCCGTTCCAATTCAGCAGTCTCTCTCTGCCTTCTTTCTCTAGACCTCGAACAGCAGATCTCCATAAGATGGCATCGGCCAAATTTCTTTATCTACAATCATTTCCAGCTGATCCACCGGCTTTCTCAGTGCTTCCATGTCAACGAAGACTATATCTCGGAAGTATACAGCTCTCTCTCTTCCAGACTCTTTGTCTGCTGCTTTTTCTGTGTCATTCTCCAGCTGTGTCAGCGCCTCCTTCGTCTTCTTCAGCAGCGCAGAAGTCTCTGATAGCAGTTCTGACTGAACACTTGCATCTGCACCCGCTGCCGTCACCGCATTGATCGTATCTGCAAGCTGTCTTGTATAGCGCATCACAGCCGGAATGATATGTTTGCTCGCAATATCAATCATCGCGCGCGCCTCAATGTTGATTGCCTTAGCATAGGTCTCATACTGGATCTCGGCTCTTGACTCCAGCTCTGTGCGGCTGAAAACCTTAAAACGCTCAAACATGGAAACGGCTTTATCTGTCACAAGCGCCGGGATTGCATCTACCATAGAAACGATATTTGGAAGTCCTCTTCTCTCTGCCTCCTCAACCCACTCTTCTGAATATCCATTGCCGTTAAAGACAATTCTCTGATGATCTGTCGCATATTCTTTGATCAGATCATGAACTGCCATATCAAAATCTTCCGCTTTCTCCAAAGTATCACACGCATCCGCAAATGCTTCTGCCACGATCGTGTTCAGCACGACATTACACTCCGCAACGGAATCTCTCGATCCCACCATACGGAATTCAAACTTATTTCCTGTGAAAGCAAATGGCGAGGTTCTGTTTCGGTCTGTCGCATCCTTTGCAAAATCCGGCAGTGTCTTCACACCTGTGTGAATCTTTCCGCCTTTCAAACTATGTGTAGCAGAACCTGTACAGATCAGCTGTGAAAGAACATCTTCCAGCTGATCTCCCAAAAATACAGATACGATCGCAGGAGGCGCTTCATTTGCTCCAAGACGATGTTCATTGCCGACATCTGCCGCTGACTCTCTGAGCAAATCTGCATGGCGGTCCACTGCGCGCAAAATACAAGTCAAAATCATCAAAAACTGAATATTTTCGTGCGGTGTCTTTCCTGGCTCCAAAAGATTGATGCCGTCATCTGTAGTCAGGGACCAGTTATTATGTTTTCCAGATCCATTTACTCCTGCAAATGGTTTTTCATGGAGCAGACACTGCAAGCCATTCTGCTCTGCAATCCGCTTCAACGTTTCCATAATAATCTGGTTGTGATCTGCTGCGACATTGCACTGTGCATAAATCGGCGCTAATTCATGCTGTGCCGGCGCCACCTCATTGTGCTGCGTCTTTGATGAGACACCCAGTTTCCAAAGTTCTTCATTGACATCCTTCATAAAGCTGGCAATTCTCTCTCGAATCACTCCGAAATAATGGTCATCCAGTTCCTGCCCCTTCGGCGGCATTGCTCCAAACAGTGTACGTCCTGTGAAAATCAGATCTTTTCTCTTTAAATATTTCTGACGGTCTACAATAAAATACTCCTGCTCCACACCTACAGACGGCGTCACTTTCTTAGATGTCGTATTGCCGAACAGTCTGAGCAGACGCAGCGCCTGTTTCTGTACAGCCTCCATAGAACGCAGAAGTGGTGTCTTCTGATCCAAGGCTTCCCCTGTGTAAGAACAGAAAGCGGTCGGGATACAGAGAATTGCCCCCGCCGCATCCTCGCGGACAAATGCAGGTGACGTACAGTCCCACGCCGTGTATCCTCTCGCCTCAAATGTAGCACGCAATCCTCCCGATGGGAAGGAAGAGGCGTCTGGCTCACCCTTGATCAGCTCTTTGCCTGAAAACTCCATCAACACAGATCCATCTTTGTGCGGAGCTGTGATGAAAGCGTCATGTTTCTCAGCAGTCGCGCCTGTCAGGGGCTGGAACCAGTGTGTGTAATGGGTAGCGCCCTTCTCCACGGCCCAATCTTTCATCGCTCCTGCTACAACCTCAGCAATCATAGGATCTAATTCTTTTCCCTCATCAATTGTCTTGTGCAGTTCCACATATACTTTTTTGGGCAGTCTCTCTCTCATCACCTTGTCATTAAAGACATTTGTTCCAAAAATCTCAGCAGCATTGACTTTCTTTTCCATTTTCCACTTTTCCTTTCTGTTTTCTTCTTTCTAAAATACTCTACTCTTCAACAAAATGCAAGCTTTTTGAGTGCAAACTGCAACGCAGATGTATGCCTTCCTGGTATTCCCCATGTCTGGTTTGTCAAAAATGAAAGCCCTGGAAAAAAGAGGGAATGTTGAAGATCAACATTCCCTCAGTGATTTTTTTTATGATCACACTCTCGTGTTCTGTCTGGCTATATCTCAAGCTTTTCCTACAGATCCGAACAGTTCCATTTTCTCTTTTACAGTAGCTTTGATTGCCTCTGCGCCAGGAGCTAATAATTTACGTGGGTCATATCCTTTACCCTGTAAATCTTTGCCAGCTTCGATGTACTCACGTGTAGCAGCTGCGAAGGATAACTGGCACTCTGTGTTTACGTTGATCTTTGCAACACCTAAGTTGATTGCTTTCTTGATCATATCTGCTGGGATACCTGTGCCGCCGTGCAGAACTAATGGCATATCTCCTGTCAGAGCCTGAATAGCATCCAGTGTCTCAAAGCTTAATCCCTGCCAGTTTGCCGGATATTTTCCGTGGATATTTCCGATACCTGCTGCAAGCATTGTAACACCCAGATCTGCGATCTGTTTGCATTCCTGTGGATCTGCGCACTCGCCCATACCAACAACGCCGTCTTCTTCTCCACCGATAGAACCAACTTCTGCTTCCAGAGACAGTCCTTTTTCAGCACAAACTTTTACTAATTCTGTTGTCTTTGCCACATTCTCCTCGATTGGATAGTGAGATCCATCGAACATGATAGATGAGAATCCAGCTTCGATACATTTGTAGCATGCCTCATATCCGCCGTGATCCAGGTGAAGTGCTACTGGAACTGTGATCTTTAACTCTTCCAGCATACCATTTACCATACCTACAACGGTCTTGTATCCTGCCATATATTTTCCAGCGCCTTCAGAAACACCCAGGATAACTGGGGAATTTAATTCCTGTGCTGTCTGCAGAATTGCTTTTGTCCACTCCAGGTTATTGATGTTGAACTGACCAACTGCATAGTGGCCTGCTTTTGCTTTCTCTAACATCTCTTTTGCTGATACTAACATGATTTTTACCTCCGTAAATTAAAATTACATAGACTAATTTTTGAATAACTCATACTTTGCATCCAAAAAAGATACCGGACGATAGTCAATCGCCCCTGATATATATAGATTATATGTTAAACCTATCTTTTTATCAAGCAGAAAATTGTGCATTTTTTCTAAGATGATCGAATCTCTTCTGTACTAGCATGGATTTCCCGGAATTTCATCTGTATTTTCCTCTGAAATTCCCTCCATCCCTATCTCTTCTTCTACTTTTTTGTCATTCACCAGGATTTCCACTGCCTGTTTTCTATTGACGATCTCGACCTTTTTGTGTTTTCCTCCAAACTCTCCATCCAAAGTCCACGGAATTTCCTTTTCAGACTCGATTGTCAGCTTATCCGTCTTAAATGTGATAATCCGCTCATTGTGTTCAATGTCTCGCGTCAGCACCGAAGTGATAATCGACTGCCAGTCAAAAGGCGTCTTCGGCTCTTTGATCAGAACCACCTCAAAGACACCGTCATTTAATTTTACATTTTTCCCTGAGAGATGTTTAAAACCTCCGACAGAATCCGAGTTCGTGATCATTCCGTACAAAAATTTTCCACTGATCTCCTGATCCTCGTGCCTGATTGTCATCTGATAAGCCTTGATATTTGGAAACCGTCTCATTCCTTCAATCACATAAGCAAGGTGCCCCAGCACATTTTTTACTTCTTGTTTTGTCTCGTAAGACACATCGGTAAACGCCCCAAATGCCGCTATATAGACAAAAAAATCATTGTTAAATGCCCCGATATCACACGCAAACGGCATTCCCTGAATGATATCCCACGCTGCATCCTCCATTTTTCTGTTGATTCCAAGCGTATTTCCGAAATCATTCGTGCTTCCCGCAGGAATATAACCAATCGGCTTGCGCTCCTCCCTCTCCATCATCCCGCTCACCACTTCATCGAGCGTACCATCTCCGCCGCTGCAGACAACCACATCATATTCTCCTGCATATTCCGCCGTCATCCTCTGAGCATCCTTATAGCTCTGCGTGGGATGCGCCGTCACTTCATATCCGCCTTTGACAAAAATATCCAGAATTTCTCCTAAACGACCGCGGATCATTCCCTTTCCCGACTTCATATTAAACAGAAACAACATTTTTCTTCTGCCCATCATCCGCTCGCCTTCCTTTCTTCTTCCCACATCTCCCTTTTATTGTACTACAGCTCCCTGCCCGAATCAAATTCTTTCATAATTTTTAATAAAATTTTTCTATTTTCCAACAATATATGGTATAATGTCCGCGTAGGCAATGAGCCATGCGGCTACAGCCAAAGGCAAAGCGGCTGCTTGCAGACGCTTTTGACTATGGCTGTAGACATAGGGCGAAGCCCGTGAATGAGGGAGCTTACGCTCCCGAATGAGCATGGCGAATTTATAATATTTGATCGCCATGCGGCTACAGCTAATTCCTAAGCGGCTGCTTGCAGACGCTTTTGACTATGGCTGTAGACATAGGGCGAAGCCCGTGAATGAGGGAGCTTACGCTCCCGAATGACCATGATTTAAAAACAAAGGAGAAAGCCAAATGAAAGAGCAATTACTAAAAGAATTCGCAGAACTTTTCGGCGATGGCGGGGAAATTCTTTCTTATTTTTCACCTGGACGCGTGAATCTGATTGGAGGTCATACGGATTATACAGGAGGTCATGTGTTTCCTTGCGCTTTAACTATAGGAACATATGCGGCTGTCCGAGAACGCCATGATCGAAAGTTGCGTTTCTATTCCAAAAATGTGAGCAATATGGGAATTGTTGAATCGGATCTGGATCATCTTGTATTCACTCCTTCTTCTGGATTTGCCAACTATCTGTGCGGTGTTATATGGAGTTTTACAAAGAAGGGATACACCATCTCACACGGTATGGATCTGATGGTCGCCGGAAATGTTCCAAGCGGTGCCGGACTTTCTTCTTCTGCTTCTCTGGAAATGGTCATGTGTCTGATTTTAAAAGAAATGTATCATTTCTCAGACTTAAGTCTCTCAGACCTCGCCTTGATTGCGCAGTCCGCAGAAAACAGCTACTGTGGTATCCACTGCGGCATCATGGATCCTTTCGCGATCGCGATGGCGAAACAGGATCATGCCATTTTTCTTGACACCAGCAATCTTTCCTACGAATATGCCCCGCTGCATCTTGCAAATGAGAAGCTGATCATCGCACATAGCAATAAAAAACGTCACATCAGTGACTCAAAATATAATGAGCGCCGTCGTGAATGCGACATGGCGCTTGCAAACCTTCAAAAACTGACTACCATCTCTTCCCTCGCAGAATTAACCATGGATGCGTTTGAGATGGTAAAATCAGCAATCCAAAATCCCATCTGTGTGAAGCGTGCTCGCCATGCCGTCTCAGAGAATCAGCGCACGATTCAGGCTGTTGAAGCCTTAAAAGCGCATAATCTTGTACGGTTCGGGCAGCTTATGAATGAATCGCACCTCTCTCTTCGGGAGGACTATGAAGTCACCGGTCCAGAGCTGGATACTCTTGCCGAAGCAGCATGGGAACACCCTGGTGTGCTCGGCGCACGCATGACAGGCGCAGGTTTTGGAGGATGCACCGTCAACCTCGTAAAAAATACGGAGGTTGATTCCTTTATCGAGCAGGTCGGTGCCAAATATAAAAAAGCGATCGGCTATGCCGCTGATTTCTATGTAGTGACACCAGGTTCCGGGGTCTGTCGCTGCTGATTTCCCTGCACTGATTTTTTAAACTGACAGGAAAAGTCCCGAAAACACTTCTCCTTTGACTGGATTGAAGAGGGAAACTTTCCTGATAAAGTTAAATATATTTTTTAAGGAGGGCTTATATGCTTTACGAAAACATTGAAAAACTGATTCAGTATGGTTTAAAGACAGGTTTGATCACAGAAGATGACATCAGCTATTCCACCAACCTTCTGTTAGACTTATTCCAGCAGGATGATTTTGAAAAACCAGAAGTTGACACTGAAAATCTGGATCTTGAAGAGATTTTAAAGAATCTGCTGGATTATGCTTACGAAAATGGAATCTTAAAAGAAAACAGTGTAGTATATCGTGATCTGTTTGACACTCGCATCATGAACTGTCTGATGCCTCGCCCAAGCCAGGTCATTGGAAAATTCCATGAATTATATGAAAAGTCTCCAAAAGAGGCAACTGATTATTTCTATAAGCTGAGCCAGGACAGTGATTATATCCGCCGCTACCGCATCAAAAAAGACCAGAAATGGTCCACAGACAGCCCATACGGCAAGATTGATATCACCATCAATCTCTCCAAGCCTGAAAAGGATCCAAAGGCAATCGCAGCTGCAAAGCTCGCAAAACAGAGCGGTTATCCAAAATGTCTGCTGTGCAAGGAAAATGTCGGATATGCCGGACGTGTCAACCATCCTGCAAGACAGAACCACCGTATCATTCCGATCCGCATCAACGACAGTGACTGGGGATTCCAGTATTCTCCGTATGTATATTACAACGAGCACTGCATCGTATTTAACGGACAGCACACACCGATGAAAATCGAGCGCAACACCTTTATCAAACTGTTTGATTTCATCAAGTTATTCCCTCACTACTTTATCGGCTCCAATGCTGATCTGCCGATCGTCGGAGGATCTATCTTAAGCCATGACCATTTCCAGGGCGGAAATTATCAGTTTGCGATGGCAAAGGCTCCGATCGAGCAGCATTTCACCATTCCAGGATATGAGGACGTCGAAGTCGGCATCGTTCACTGGCCATTGTCTGTCATCCGTATCCGCTCCGTCGATGAAAAACGCCTGATCGATCTGGCTGACCACATTCTGCAGAACTGGAGAGGCTACACAGACGAGGCTGCCTTCATCTTTGCCGAGACAAACAATGAGCCTCACAACACGATCACACCGATCGCACGAAAAGTCGGAGATACCTTCGAGCTTGACCTCGCTCTCAGAAACAATATCACGACAGAAGAGCATCCGCTCGGTGTTTATCACCCACACGCAGCACTTCACCACATCAAGAAAGAAAACATTGGTCTGATCGAGGTTATGGGTCTCGCTGTTCTTCCGGCAAGATTAAAGACAGAGATGGAACTGCTCGCCGATGCTATCTTAAACAAAAAAGATGTCCGCCAGATCGAAGAGCTCGAAAAACATGCTGACTGGGTAGAAGAATTCCTTCCAAAATATGATTCTATCACAGCCGAGAATGTAAACGATATTCTCAAAGATGAGATCGGACATGTCTTCACAAAAGTTTTGGAGGATGCCGGTGTCTATAAATGTACTCCTGAAGGCAGAGAAGCATTCGCAAGATTCATCAAGACTCTGTAATCCATATACATATCCTGTCATCTGACCATACATCTCCCCACAGACAACAAAATCGTTTGTGGGGAGATTATTTGCAACCACCAGTTGCGCAATTTCCAAGCGCACTTGCTGGTTGTCAACCAGATTTTTTGCTATATTTTTCTTGCAAGAAGAGCACATCTGATCCAAAGATCGCTTCTTGTCAAACACATCTCATAATAGAGAGCAGAAAAAGAAAGGATGAAATATTATGATCTTAGGCGACAAAATAAGCAGTATGCGAAAACAAAATGGCTGGTCTCAAGAAGAATTAGCAGAAAAATTGGATATTTCCAGACAATCGGTTTCTAAATGGGAGAGCGGCACTTCCATCCCAGATCTGGACAAAATTATCAAATTGAGTGCTATCTTTGGTGTCAGCACAGATTATCTTCTAAAGGATGAAATTCAGGAGTTCACTCCCACAGAATCCACAAAAGAGTGTCAAAAAGAACCGTCACGCAAACTTGCTCTGGATCAAGTGACTGAATATTTA
>JALEVQ010000097.1 GCA_022788205.1 Robinsoniella sp.
CTTCGTATTTCTTTTGTTCATCCATTGATAATTCAACCTTTCTGATAATAGTCACCTCCACCTATTGATGGAAGTATTATACCTCATTGGGACATTTTCATTTGTGGTATATTAGGACATTATCAAAAATGGTTCATAATAATTCGCCGAAAAAATAAAATTTCAGGTTGACAATTAGCCAAAAAGATGATATTGTAATTCAGGAAACTGCCGAAGACAGTAGGTACTGAAGAAGTGTAAAAGGAAACTGCCTACCGAGGAGTATAATTCGTTTTATTGAATTTACAGCCTTTTTGTCGTGCGGACAGAAAGGCTTTTTATATTCCAAATTTGAGACGGCGGTACACAAATCTATAAGGAGGTGCACCATTCATGGCAAAAGTGGAACTTAAGAAACCAATCGTGGCAGAGATCGCTGGACATATTGACAACGCAGCATCAGTCGTATTAGTAACTTATAGTGGAATCACTGTAGAACAGGACACAGCTCTTCGTAAAGAGTTAAGAGAAGCTGGTATTGTTTACAAAGTTTACAAAAACACGATGATGAATTTCGCATTCCAGGGAACTCCATGCGAAGCAATGAGCAAGGATCTGCAGGGACCAAACGCAGTTGCAATCTCTAAGACAGATGCGACAGCACCGGCAAGAATTATTGCAAAATATGCGAAGACAATCCCAAGTTTAAAATTAGTTTCAGCAGTTGTAGAAGGCAACTACTATGATGAGAAGGCTGTACAGGCACTGGCAGAGATCCCATCAAGAGAGGAACTGCTTGGAAGACTGCTTGGAAGTATGCAGTCACCTATCGCAAACTTTGCGCGTGTTATTAAACAGATTGCTGAAGGAAACGATACAACAGAGGCAGAAGCTTAATTTTCAAAAAGAGATCAGAAAAAAGGCATACCTTGAAATGCCGGGATGACGAACAGTCAAAAAATAGAGATTATAGGAGGAAATCATAATGGCAAAATTAACAACAGCTGAATTTATTGAAGCTATCAAAGAGTTATCCGTATTAGAGTTAAATGAATTAGTAAAAGCATGTGAGGAAGAGTTCGGTGTATCCGCAGCAGCAGGTGTTGTTGTAGCAGCAGCTGGCCCAGCAGAAGCAGCAGAAGAGAAAGACGAGTTTGATGTTGAGCTGACAGAAGTTGGACCAAACAAAGTTAAAGTTATCAAAGTTGTTCGTGAAGCTACAGGCTTAGGCTTAAAAGAAGCAAAAGCAGTAGTTGATGGCGCTCCAAAGGTAGTAAAAGAAGCAGCATCCAAAGCAGAAGCAGAAGATCTGAAAGCAAAATTAGAGGCAGAAGGCGCAAAAGTTACTTTAAAATAATTTTTTTGAGTGGCTGGGGAACCGCAAAAGCGGTTCCCTTTTTTTGTATCTGATGGTATAATAGCATAGAATGATGCCAAGAGTCCACGGAGCGACATAAGACGACCGAAAAGGTATTATGCAGAAATCTGGCGCATATCTGCGGAAGATGAGGAAGGGAAAAGTATAAAAGAATGGAGAGAGGTATAGCTGAAAACAAATAAGAGAGCAATGATGTATGGGAGGAAATATTAAGGTGAAACAAGAGAAGAGAAAAATAAGAGATTTATGGATTGCGATTGCTGTGATGCTTTTGAGCATGATCCCGACAAATGCGTTTGGAGCAGAGTTCAAGAGTATGATGAATATCACAGAGCAGACGGCGGTTTCATTGTACAAGTATGATCTTGTTGCGCTGATGAAAAAGACACCGAACAAGACGGGGACATGGGTCAAGACGAGCAAGGGGTATCGGTTTAAATTGACTACAAATCAGTATTTAAAAAATGGATGGGCGAGAATCGGGGGACGAATTTATTGCTTCGATGAGAATGGATACCGAAGAGTAGGATTTTATACGTATAGAAATCGAAAATATTATTTTAAGTCGAATGGTCAGCTGGCAGTCAATTATTGGCTGACAAATGGATTGAGAAAGTGCTATCTGAAACCGGATGGAACCTTGACGATCGGATGGCTCCAATATGGTGGAAAGTACTACTATTTCAGTGAGCGTGGACTGATGGTGTGCGGATGGCGCCTGATTAACGGTCAGCTTTACTATTTCAGACAAGACGGAACGCGTGTCAGCGGATGGGAGTATATTACGGATTCGAGCGATCAGCAGACATACCGTCATTATTTTAACTCGGAGGGAATGCCGGTGACGGGATGGGCGATCATCGACGGAAAGCAGTATTATCTTTCCGAGAGAGGGCGTGTCACAGTCGGGTGGAAGCAAGTGCGCGATGAGTATTGGTATTATTTTGAGGAAGATGGCTCCGGGGCGAACGGATGGAAAAATATCTCTGGAAGCTGGTACTACTTTACACAGGGAATCATGGTGGTGAATCAGTGGAAGGATGGATATTACCTCGGAAGTGATGGAAAAAGGCAGACAGGAGATTATGATGATGCAATTTACATTTTCTGTGGGGATTCCAGGACTGTGATGATGGGGCAGGCAATCAATAATCCTGCAGATGCATATGTGGCGAAGAGCAAACAGGGCTATCTGTGGTTTCGAAGTACTGGATTTGGGGAGCTTCAGAATTATCTGACAAAAAATCCAAAGGCGAAGGTAATCTTGAATTTTGGTGTCAATGACTTGGTGAACTGTTCCAAATATATCAGTTTTTATCAGGAACTGTTTCAGATGTATCCTATGGCGAGATTTTATATTGTGTCGGTCAATCCGGTGGATGATGAAAATTATCCATATTTGATTGACCATGGAAAGTCGACAGAGGAGATTGAGGCATTCAATCGCCAGATGAAGGCAGCATTTCCAACGCGGTACATAGACACTTACACGTATCTGCAACAGAACGGTTTCGAGACAGAGGATGGTGTCCACTACTCGACCAAGACATATCAGGATATCTATAATTACATCAAACAAAAAACAAAATAGAGGATAGGCAGACGGGCTGTAGGGAAGATTCCGGGGTTGATTTTGCACAGACAAAACGCGGCGGATGGATTCCTGACAGCCCTTCTCTTTCCATTCGCGTGGTTTTTATAGCAGAAAAATAGGAAAAATGCGATTGACATTTTCGGGAAATTGTGCTAGCATGAAAAATGCACTATTGTGCAGAAGTGCGCCCTAGGCACAACTATGCCCAAAAGTGAATGAAGAAAAACTGCATTTTTAGATAGAAAGAACAGGGGTGAAACATCAATGAAGAAAAACAGGATACGTCCTATCACAAATGGCAAAAGCCTGCGTATGAGTTATTCGAAACAAAAAGAAGTTCTCGAAATGCCTAACTTGATTGAGGTGCAAAGGGATTCGTATCAGTGGTTCCTTGATGAGGGACTGAAAGAGGTTTTTGACGACATTTCTCCAATTGTTGATTATACGGGAAAACTGAGCTTGGAATTTATTGACTTTACACTTTGTGAGGACGATGTCAAATATTCCATTGAAGAATGTAAAGAAAGAGATGCAACATATGCGGCACCTTTGAAAGTAAGGGTGAGACTTCATAATAGAGAAGAAGATAAAATTTACGAACATGAAATTTTTATGGGTGATCTGCCAATTATGACGGCGACAGGTACCTTCGTGATCAACGGAGCGGAGCGTGTTATCGTCAGTCAGCTGGTGCGTTCCCCGGGTATTTATTATGCGATTGCGCACGATAAATTAGGAAAGAAATTATTTTCTTCTACAGTCATTCCAAACCGTGGTGCATGGTTAGAATATGAGACAGATTCTTCCGATGTTTTTAGCGTTCGTGTGGATAGAACGAGAAAAGTTCCGATCACGGTTTTGATCCGCGCCCTGGGAATCGGTACAAATGCAGAGATTATAGAGTTATTTGGCGAGGAGCCAAAGATTTTGGCAAGTTTGACAAAGGATACTGCTACAAGTTATCAGGAAGGTCTTCTGGAGCTGTACAAGAAGATTCGTCCGGGAGAGCCGCTTGCCGTTGACAGTGCAGAGAGTCTGATCACCAGCATGTTCTTCGACCCGAGAAGATATGATCTGGCGAAAGTCGGAAGATATAAATTTAATAAGAAATTGAAACTGAGCAACCGAATTGCCGGTCATATTTTGGCGGAAGATGTCGTTGACATGACGACAGGGGAGATTCTCGCTGAGGCTGGCACAGAGGTCACACGTCCACTTGCTGATCAGATTCAGAATGCAGCGGTTCCGTTCGTATGGATCCAGACAGAGACAGGAAAGACGAAAGTTATTTCTAATATGATGGTCGATCCGACCAACTATGTCGATCTGACAAGACAAGAGTTAAAGGCGCTGGGCGTTGGCGAGGAAGTTGTCTACTATCCGGTTCTTGAGAGAATTCTGGAAGAGCACGAAGATCTGGACGATATCAAGGATGCGATCAAGAAGAACAGCCATGAACTCGTCCCGAAACATATCACAAAAGAAGACATCATCGCTTCGATCAACTATAACATCCATCTGGAGTATGGCATTGGAAATGATGATGATATCGACCATCTGGGAAACAGACGTATCAGAGCAGTCGGAGAATTGCTTCAGAATCAGTACCGCATCGGTCTGTCAAGACTGGAACGTGTGGTGCGTGAGAGAATGACGACTCAGGATATCGATGGAATTTCACCGCAGTCACTGATCAACATTAAACCGGTGACGGCAGCAGTGAAAGAGTTCTTCGGGTCTTCACAGCTTTCCCAGTTCATGGATCAGAATAACCCGCTTGGAGAGCTGACACATAAGAGACGTCTTTCAGCATTGGGACCTGGCGGTCTGTCACGAGACAGAGCCGGATTCGAGGTGCGAGATGTCCACTATTCTCACTATGGAAGAATGTGCCCGATTGAGACGCCTGAAGGTCCGAACATCGGTCTGATCAACTCTCTTGCCACTTATGCTAGAATCAACGAGTATGGATTTGTGGAAGCTCCATACAGAAAAATCGATAAATCCGATCCAAAGAATCCGCGTGTCACAGACGAGGTAGAGTACATGACAGCGGATGTGGAGGATAATTACCATGTAGCGCAGGCGAATGAGCCTCTCGATGAGGAAGGTCATTTCATCCGAAAGAATGTATCCGGACGTTACCGTGATGAGACACAGGAGTACGAGCGCACCATGTTCGATTACATGGACGTATCACCTAAGAGGGTGTTCTCAGTGGCGACAGCGTTGATTCCGTTCCTGCAGAACGATGACGCGAACCGTGCTTTGATGGGATCCAACATGCAGCGTCAGGCAGTACCGCTGCTGACAACGGAAGCACCGGTTGTCGGAACAGGTATTGAGACGAAGGCAGCAGTCGACTCCGGTGTGTGCGTTGTGGCAAAGAAATCCGGTACGGTTGAATACTCCACTTCAAAATTAATTATCATCAAGAATGATGATGGAACAAAAGACGAATACCGTCTGACAAAATTTGCGAGAAGTAACCAGAGTAACTGCTATAACCAGAGACCGATCGTGTTCAAAGGCGACCATGTGGAGCAGGGAGAAGTGATTGCAGATGGTCCATCCACTGCAAACGGAGAGATCGCTCTCGGAAAGAACCCGCTGATCGGATTTATGACATGGGAAGGTTACAACTACGAGGATGCCGTTCTGCTGAGCGAGAGACTCGTTATGGATGATGTCTACACTTCTGTTCATATCGAGGAGTACGAGGCGGAGGCCAGAGATACAAAGCTGGGACCGGAGGAGATCACAAGAGATGTCCCGGGTGTCGGCGATGACGCTCTGAAAGATCTGGATGAACGCGGAATTATCCGCATCGGCGCAGAGGTTCGTGCCGGTGATATCCTGGTTGGAAAAGTAACACCAAAGGGAGAGACAGAGCTGACAGCCGAGGAGAGACTGCTGAGAGCAATCTTTGGCGAGAAGGCGAGAGAAGTGCGTGATACTTCCCTGAAAGTACCTCACGGTGAATACGGTATTGTTGTGGACGCAAAAGTATTTACGAGAGAGAATGGAGACGAGCTGTCACCAGGAGTAAACCAGGCAGTCCGCATCTACATTGCTCAGAAGAGAAAGATTTCTGTCGGCGACAAGATGGCTGGTCGTCACGGAAACAAGGGTGTTGTCTCCCGTGTATTGCCAGTAGAAGATATGCCATTCCTGCCGAATGGACGTCCTCTGGACATCGTGTTGAATCCTCTGGGTGTGCCTTCCCGTATGAATATCGGACAGGTCCTTGAGATTCACTTAAGTCTCGCGGCAAAAGCATTGGGATTCAATATTTCCACTCCGGTCTTCGATGGCGCAAACGAGGAAGATATCATGGATACCCTGGATCTCGCCAACGATTACGTCAACCTGGAATGGGATGAATTTAAGGAAAAACATGAGCAGGAACTGCTTCCGGAAGTCATGGATTATCTGTATGAAAACAGAGATCACAGAGCACTGTGGAAGGGCGTTCCGATCTCCAGAGACGGAAAAGTAAGACTCCGCGACGGAAGAACGGGAGAATATTTCGACAGTCCGGTAACCATCGGACACATGCATTACCTGAAATTGCACCATCTGGTTGACGATAAGATCCATGCGCGTTCTACTGGTCCTTACTCCTTGGTAACACAGCAGCCTTTGGGCGGAAAAGCACAGTTCGGTGGACAGCGTTTCGGAGAGATGGAGGTATGGGCACTGGAAGCTTACGGTGCATCCTATACACTTCAGGAGATCCTGACTGTGAAGTCAGATGATGTAGTCGGACGTGTGAAGACATACGAGGCAATCATCAAGGGAGAAAATATCGCAGAGCCAGGTATTCCGGAATCCTTCAAGGTATTGTTAAAAGAGCTCCAGTCACTTGCTCTTGATGTCAAAGTCTTAAAGGACGATCAGACAGAGGTAGAGATTATGGAGACTGTGGATTACGGCGACAGCGACATCCGCGCGACAATGGAGGGCGACGAGAAATACGAGGATGAAGATGAATTCGCATATCACGGATACAGCAAACAGGAATACGACGGCAACGACTATATGAATGTCAATGACGACTATTCTATGGATTCCGATGATGAAGACGATGCCGATTCTTTTGCGAGCAGAATCATGGGAAACAAAGACGAAGATTAAAAAAGAATCGATAAAATGCCGGCGCGGGGATGAGGGATCATCTCTGTCGCCGCGCTGTATATAGAACCTAGACAGTTATTATGGAAAGGAGTACCATAAATGTCAGATACAACAACTAATGAAACATATCAACCGATGACGTTTGATTCCATTAAAATCGGTCTTGCCTCTCCTGAAAAGATCAGAGAATGGTCTCACGGAGAGGTGAAAAAGCCGGAGACGATTAACTATAGAACGTTGAAACCGGAAAAAGACGGACTTTTCTGCGAGCGTATCTTTGGACCGAGCAAGGACTGGGAATGCCATTGCGGAAAGTATAAAAAAATCCGTTATAAAGGTGTTGTCTGCGATCGATGTGGTGTAGAGGTCACAAAATCCAGCGTTCGAAGAGAGCGCATGGGACATATTGAGCTTGCCGCGCCGGTTTCTCATATCTGGTATTTTAAAGGAATTCCGTCCCGTATGGGATTGATCCTTGACATCTCACCGAGAGTTCTGGAGAAAGTACTCTATTTTGCAAATTATATCGTCCTCGATAAGGGAGGAAGCGGTCTGATTTACAAACAGGTGCTGAATGAGCGCGAGTATCAGGAGGCATGTGAGAAATACAGAGGTGCAGACGGAAAGCCAAACTTCCGTGTAGGTATGGGAGCTGAGGCGATCAAAGAGCTGCTCGAGGCGATTGATCTGGAGGCAGAGTCTGCAGAGCTGAAGAAGGGCTTAAAAGAGTCCACAGGTCAGAAGCGCGCCAGAATTATCAAGAGACTGGAAGTGATTGAGGCATTCCGCGGTTCAGGAAACAGACCAGAGTGGATGATCCTGACTGTGATCCCTGTGATTCCGCCGGATCTGCGCCCGATGGTACAGCTCGATGGAGGTCGTTTTGCGACATCTGACTTAAATGATCTGTACAGAAGAATTATCAACCGAAACAATCGTCTGAAGAGACTGTTAGAGCTGGGAGCACCTGACATCATCGTGCGCAACGAGAAGAGAATGCTTCAGGAGGCAGTTGACGCCCTGATCGATAATGGACGCCGTGGCCGTCCGGTGACGGGACCTGGAAACAGAGCACTCAAATCTCTGTCTGACATGCTGAAAGGTAAATCAGGACGTTTCCGTCAGAACTTGCTTGGAAAACGTGTTGACTATTCAGGACGTTCTGTTATCGTCGTAGGACCAGAGTTAAAGATTTATCAGTGCGGTCTGCCAAAAGAGATGGCGATCGAGCTGTTTAAACCGTTTGTTATGAAAGAGCTGGTATCAAACGGTACTTCTCATAACATCAAAAATGCAAAGAAAATGGTAGAGAAACTTCAGCCAGAAGTATGGGATGTTCTGGAAGAAGTCATCAAAGAGCACCCGGTTATGTTAAACCGTGCTCCTACACTGCACAGACTTGGTATTCAGGCATTCGAGCCGATTCTGGTAGAAGGTAAAGCGATCAAGCTGCATCCACTTGTATGTACCGCGTTCAACGCTGACTTCGATGGTGACCAGATGGCTGTACATCTGCCGCTCTCTGTGGAGGCTCAGGCAGAGTGCCGTTTCCTTCTGCTCTCCCCGAACAACCTGTTGAAACCGTCCGATGGTGGTCCTGTTGCGGTTCCATCTCAGGATATGGTGCTTGGTATCTACTATCTGACTCAGGAGAGACCGGGAGCGCTCGGAGAAGGAAAATTCTTCAAGAGTGTCAATGAGGCGATTCTTGCCTATGAAAATAAAGTTGTGACGTTACAGTCCAGAATTACGGTCCGCATGACCAAAGTTCTGCCGGATGGCACGACAATCACCGGAAATGTAAACTCAACTCTGGGAAGATTGATCTTCAACGAGATCCTTCCACAGGACTTAGGGTTCGTGGACAGAAGCAACCCTGAGAATCTGCTGAAGCTGGAAGTTGATTTCCTGGTTAAGAAAAAAGAACTGAAACAGATCCTTGAAAAAGTTATCAATACGCACGGTGCAACCAAGACGGCGGAAGTGCTCGATGATATCAAGGCGATGGGATATAAATATTCTACAAGAGCTGCCATGACAGTATCAATTTCCGATATGACAGTTCCGCCAGAAAAGCCAGAGCTGATCAAGAAAGCACAGGATACCGTAGATGTGATCACGAGAAACTACAAGCGTGGTCTGATCACAGAGGAAGAGCGCTACAAAGAAGTCGTAGAGACATGGAAGAACACGGATGAAGTTCTGACGAAAGCCCTGTTGGATGGTCTTGATAAATACAACAATATCTACATGATGGCTGACTCTGGAGCCCGTGGTTCTGACAAGCAGATCAAGCAGCTGGCTGGTATGCGTGGTCTGATGGCGGATACGACTGGTCACACAATTGAGTTGCCAATCAAGTCAAACTTCCGTGAAGGTCTTGACGTATTGGAGTACTTCATGTCTGCACATGGAGCTCGTAAAGGTCTGTCTGACACGGCGCTTCGTACAGCAGACTCTGGTTACCTGACAAGACGTCTTGTCGATGTATCTCAGGATTTGATTATCCGTGAAGTAGACTGCTGCGAAGGAAAAGAGATCCCTGGAATGTACGTCAAGGAATTCCGCGACGGACGTGAGGAGATCGAGAGTCTTCAGGAGCGTATCACAGGTCGTTTCTCCTGTGAGACAATCTGCAATGCGGATGGAGAGGTGCTTGTAAAAGCGAACCATATGATCACACCAAAACGTGCAGCGCGCATCGTCAAAGAAGGTGTGGACAAGGATGGAAAGCCATTCGAGAAGATCAAGATTCGTACGATTTTGACATGTAAATCACACATCGGTATCTGCGCAAAATGCTATGGCGCAAACCTTGCGACAGGTGAGCCGGTACAGGTCGGAGAGTCTGTCGGTATCATCGCTGCTCAGTCGATCGGTGAGCCTGGTACACAGCTGACTATGCGTACGTTCCACACGGGTGGTGTTGCCGGTGGAGATATCACACAAGGTCTTCCGCGTGTCGAGGAGCTTTTCGAGGCGAGAAAGCCGAAGGGACTTGCGATCATCACAGAGATTGCCGGTGTTGCAAAGATCAAGGATACAAAGAAGAAGTGTGAAATTGAGGTCACAAACCAAGAGACTGGTGAGACAAAAACGTATTTGATTCCGTATGGCTCCAGAATCAAGATTCAGGACGGAAAGTATCTGGAAGCAGGTGACGAGCTGACAGAAGGGAGCGTCAATCCGCATGATATCTTAAAGATTAAGGGTGTGCGCGCCGTTCAGGATTATATGATCCAGGAAGTACAGCGTGTATATCGTCTGCAGGGTGTTGAGATCAACGATAAACATATCGAGGTGATTGTTCGCCAGATGCTGAAGAAGATCCGCGTGGAGAATAATGGAGATACTGATTTCCTGCCAGGAACGATGGTAGACAATCTGGAATTTGAAGATGTAAATGCACAGATGATCGCAGAGGGAAAAGAGCCTGCAGAAGGAAAGCAGGTAATGCTTGGTATCACAAAGGCTTCCCTCGCAACAAATTCCTTCTTGTCAGCAGCTTCCTTCCAGGAGACAACGAAGGTTCTGACAGAGGCAGCGATCAAAGGAAAAGTGGATCCGCTGATCGGTCTGAAAGAGAACGTCATTATCGGTAAGCTGATTCCTGCCGGAACCGGTATGAAGAGATACCGCAATGTCAAGATTGAGGCAGAAAAACTCGATGAGGACGACGATGAAATCCTGGCAGATCTGGAAATCTCAGAAGAGCCGGAAGTTGTGCTCTCCGAGAACCAGGAGGAAGAGGTTGACATCACTCTCGCTGAAGAGGAATCTGACGAAGAATAAAAGAGAAGTTTGAGACTTTGAATAGATGAAAAGATGAAAAAAAGAGGAATGCTCATTCAATGGGCATTCCTTTTTTCATCTTTTTAATATCCAGTCGTGTAGGCGATCTCATTGCTGATCTGCTGGACAGTGGCTGACGGAGTGTAATCAGTATCATTAAATAGGAAGGAATGAAGCTGAGACACGTTTGCAGCCAGATCGACAGCTACCACATAAGATTTGTCAGAGTTATAATTGGCAACTTCGAATGGGAAACCACTCGTCTCTCCGAGAGAGTAGGAGAAACAGCTCTTTGCGAGATTGAAAATCTCTCCTGCCGAGAGGCTGGTGGATACCATCGGGAATAATTCGTCGATCAGTGAATTTAACTGCAAGATTCCGGCAGATTTTGCAGCGTCAAGCAATTTTAAAAGTACAGTTCTCTGGCGCTCTGTTCGCTTGAAATCATTTCCTGCTGTGTAACGGATACGGCAGTAGGCAAGTGCGTGGAGCCCATCGACATGGTATGTTCCGGGACCAGGGATATCTTCGTAATAATCAATACCGAGTACCTGGGAAGTCTCTACCAGATAATCATTCAAAAATACAACTTCATCTTCCTCGATCGTCAGGTCGATTCCTCCCACTGCGTCGACAGCAGCCGCAACAGCGTTAAAGTCAACGGTTACATAGTCGGTGATATCGAGGTCGAGATTTTTATTCAGCATGTTGACAGAAGCCTGCGCGCCTCCAGCTCCATATGTCTCGGTAGCTTTTGTGTAGTAGCCGAGGGTGGTATCGAGGTAGGTGTCACGGTAGACGGAGACAAGTTTGATCTCTTTTGTGTCATTATTGATACTTGCAACCATGATCGTATCACTGTTTGTGCCGCTTTCAAGGTTACCTGTTCTGGAATCCACTCCGAACAATGCGATATTTTTGTATCCTGAAAGTTTGGAGGAGCCGTCTTGTTTGGTGATCCCTTCATTAATAATAATCTGTCCAAGGTCAAGCGATTCCGTATTCAGTTTGCTGAATTTGACTGCGACATACAGAGCAGCGGCAACAATCAAAAGGAGAATCAGTTCTATAATAAAGAAGATAATGCGGCGTTTTTTTGACTTCTTTTTTTTATTCTTTTTCTGCGGACCGCAGGGCGGCTGATTATTTGGCGGATATCCGGGTCCACCGTTATAATTATTGTATCCGTTGTTATAATTCGGATTATTTTGGTAATAATTAGGTTGATTGGACTGGTTTGGTTGATTTGGATTTGAGTAGCGCTGTGACATAAGTTCTCCCTTCCCTTTTAGCGGTTCTGTTTTTTGAAAGAAAAAAGGTGTGATTTTGGAGAATCGGAATCCTCCTCTGTCTCTTCCTCTTCTTCTTCATATTCATCGTCATAGTGAAAGATCCGGAACGGTTTTCCATCGCCGAGATCGTCGTCATCATCATAGTCCTCTTCGCAGTGATTGTCAAAGTCTTCCTCATCAAAATTCGCCACATACGGATTTTGATACATTCCCTGATCCGGATAAGGAGGATAGGGGGGAAGATTTCCATAAGGCGGTTGATTCGGCGTATAAGTATTCCAGGGCTGCTGCTGTTCGGCATCAGATGTTTTCTCAGGACCAAAGAGTGCCATGCGTCCTGTCCAGCCTACCATACGGACTACAATGATACCGAAAAAGATACCAATACTGTCAATCAATACGTCTCTTTTTGAAGGGCTGCGGTCAGACACAAAGGATTGATGAAATTCATCACCACAGGCAAATGCGACACAGAAGGCTCCGGCGATCAACATCAATAAAAGACCTCTCACGCCATAGACGTAGAGAGGAAATGCAACCGCGATGGCAAGCGCAAAATATTCAGATACGTGCGCAAGTTTGCGGACAAAACCCTCGATTCGTTCAGCATAATGCTCGATGCGATCTGGAGTCAGATCGGTTCCGAGAATATCATTTCCGACGGAGACAATTTTACAGCTGACGCGGAAACTCAGATCGGAGGAAGTATCACCCGTCTGTCCCGAAAAAGAGAAAATCATATACATCAACAGAAGTGCCGGTATGAATGACAACGGTTTTAATAATGTCTTCAAAAAATCACCTCCATTTTGGGGCTATCATACCATTGAAAAGGGTGATTTGTCCAGTATCTTCAATAAATTCTAAGAAATTTTATCGTTGCCGGAGAAAATGTAGATTTTTCAAAAATCTAAAGAAAATCTTACAGAAAGGATCTTGACAGAAAGGGGGCAAAACCTTATAATAGCCTAGGATGCGCAAAAAAAGCAAAGATTTGCATCCAAATCAAATCAGAAGAAAAGCAGCCACAGGGTAGGACATAACCCGCAAAATACTACAGGAGGTGAAAGGAATGCCTACATTTAATCAGTTAGTAAGAAAAGGAAGACAGACAACTGTTACAAAATCTACTGCACCAGCATTACAAAAAGGATTCAACTCTTTAAGAAAGAAGAGTATCAACGCTTCTTCACCACAGAAGAGAGGAGTTTGTACCGCTGTTAAAACTGCTACACCTAAGAAGCCAAACTCTGCTTTGAGAAAAATCGCCAGAGTTCGTCTTTCCAACGGAATCGAAGTTACAAGCTACATTCCAGGAGAAGGACACAACCTTCAGGAGCATAGCGTTGTGCTGATCCGTGGCGGAAGAGTAAAGGATTTACCTGGTACCAGATACCACATCATCAGAGGTACACTGGATACAGCAGGTGTTGCCAAGAGAAGACAGGCTCGTTCTAAATACGGAGCTAAGAGACCAAAAGACGCTAAAAAATAATTGATTATTCAAAATTAGAGTCGCAGTATCACAAACAGAACTAACTGTTTTGCCGGAATTCATATTCACCGCAGTGGCTGCAGGTTTATATAGAAGTCCTGGCAGGAACACAGTATTAGAACGACACATGTGAGTACCGATGATTTAATGAAGGAAATACAAGTTTCCAATTATAATTAAGGAGGGAAGTACCGTGCCACGTAAAGGACATACTCAAAAAAGAGACGTATTAGCAGATCCATTATACAACAACAAAGTGGTTACAAAGCTTATCAATAACATCATGTTAGATGGTAAGAAAGGTGTTGCACAGAAAATTGTGTATGGAGCATTTGAGAAAATGGAAGCCAAGACAGGCAAACCAGCTATCGAAGTATTTGAAGAAGCAATGAACAACATCATGCCTGTACTGGAAGTAAAAGCAAGACGTATTGGTGGTGCTACTTATCAGGTACCGATCGAGGTAAGAGCAGAGAGACGTCAGGCATTAGCACTTCGCTGGATTACATTATACTCCCGCAAAAGAGGAGAGAAGACAATGGAAGACAGACTGGCTAATGAGTTAATGGATGCAGCAAACAACACAGGAGCATCTGTTAAGAAGAAAGAAGATATGCACAAGATGGCAGAGGCAAACAAAGCATTTGCTCACTACAGATTCTAATCTCTTTCTTAAAAAATTTAAGGATTGGATTGTCGACACAATTATAGGAGGAAAAAACCTTGGCTGGAAGAGAATATCCATTAGAGAGAACCAGAAATATTGGTATTATGGCTCACATCGATGCAGGTAAGACCACATTGACAGAGCGTATCCTGTATTACACTGGTGTAAACTATAAAATTGGTGATACTCATGAGGGTACTGCAACCATGGACTGGATGGAGCAGGAGCAGGAGAGAGGTATCACGATTACTTCAGCCGCTACAACTTGTCACTGGACACATCAGGAGATGACAAAACCTCAGCCAGGTGCCCTGGAGCACCGTATCAATATCATTGATACCCCAGGTCACGTTGACTTCACAGTGGAGGTTGAGCGTTCCCTGCGTGTACTTGATGGTGCAGTTGGTGTGTTCTGTGCAAAAGGCGGAGTAGAGCCACAGTCAGAAAACGTATGGCGTCAGGCTGACACTTATAACGTACCTAGAATGGCATTCATCAACAAGATGGATATCCTGGGTGCAAACTTCTATGGCGCAGTTGAACAGATCAGAACAAGATTAGGAAAGAATGCAATTTGCCTGCAGCTCCCAATCGGTAAAGAAGACGAGTTCAAAGGTATCATTGACTTATTTGAGATGAAAGCTTATATCTACAACGATGAGAAGGGTGAAGACATCTCTGTCGTAGATATTCCTGAAGATATGCAGGATGAGGCTGAAGAATATCATACAGAATTAATTGAAAAGATCTGTGAATTGGACGATGATCTGATGATGCAGTATCTGGAAGGTGAAGAGCCAAGCACAGAGGAGCTGAAAGCAGTTCTGAGAAAAGCTACATGTGAGTGTGCAGCAATTCCTGTATGCTGTGGAACAGCTTACAGAAACAAAGGTGTACAGAAACTTCTGGATGCGATCATTGACTATATGCCGGCTCCAACAGACATCCCATCCATCAAAGGTGTGGATATGGACGGAAATGAAGTAGAGAGACACTCTTCTGATGAAGAGCCATTCTCCGCTCTGGCATTCAAGATCATGGCAGATCCATTCGTAGGAAAACTGGCATTCTTCCGTGTTTACTCCGGAACAATGAACTCCGGTTCTTACGTATTAAATGCAACAAAAGGTAAAAAAGAACGTGTTGGACGTATCCTTCAGATGCATGCCAACAAACGTCATGAATTGGATAAAGTTTACTCAGGAGATATCGCAGCGGCAGTTGGATTCAAATTCACAACAACCGGTGATACCATCTGTGACGAACAGCATCCGGTAATTCTGGAGTCCATGGAATTCCCAGAGCCAGTTATCGAGCTTGCAATCGAGCCGAAGACAAAAGCTGGACAGGGCAAGATGGGTGAGGCTCTGGCAAAACTTGCCGAGGAAGACCCAACATTCCGTGCTCATACAAATCAGGAGACAGGACAGACCATCATCGCTGGTATGGGAGAGCTGCATCTGGAAATCATCGTAGACAGACTTCTGCGTGAGTTCAAGGTAGAGGCAAATGTCGGAGCTCCTCAGGTTGCATACAAAGAGACATTCACAAAAGAAGTCAATGTCGACAGCAAGTATGCAAGACAGTCCGGTGGACGTGGACAGTACGGTCACTGTAAAGTTATCTTCACACCAATGGATCCAAACGGAGAAGAGACCTTCAAGTTTGAATCAACCGTTGTCGGCGGTGCTATTCCGAAGGAGTATATCCCAGCAATCGGAGAAGGTATCGAAGAGGCAGCAAAATCTGGTATCCTTGGAGGATTCCCAGTACTCGGTGTACATGCAAATGTATACGATGGTTCTTATCATGAGGTCGACTCTTCTGAGATGGCATTCCACATCGCAGGTTCCATGGCATTCAAGGATGCTATGAACAAAGGTGGAGCAGTTCTCCTGGAGCCAATCATGAAAGTGGAAGTAACGATGCCGGAAGAATACATGGGAGATGTCATCGGTGATATCAACTCTCGCCGTGGACGTATCGAAGGTATGGACGACATCGGAGGAGGTAAGATTGTAAGAGGATATGTTCCGCTCGCTGAGATGTTCGGATACTCTACAGACTTACGTTCCAAGACTCAGGGACGTGGTAACTACTCCATGTTCTTCGAGAGATACGAACAGGTTCCGAAGACAATTCAGGAAAAGGTTCTGAGTGCAAAAGGGAAATAATAGATAGAAAATTATGCCTGAAATGCATGTTTTAAACAAGAAATTTTAAAAATAGGCTTGCAAATATCTTTGATTTGAAATATAATCAAAGATAGCCTATGCAATAAATCAAGAACGCCCGAGTGGCAGCATATTTGTAAGGAGGATATTCAAAATGGCAAAAGCTAAATTTGAAAGAACAAAACCACATTGTAATATTGGTACCATTGGACACGTTGACCATGGTAAAACAACTTTAACAGCAGCTATCACAAAGACTCTGAATGTTAGATTAGGTTTAGGACAGGCTGTAGCATTCGAGAACATTGATAAAGCTCCAGAAGAGAGAGAGCGTGGAATCACAATCTCTACAGCACACGTTGAGTATGAGACAGAGAAGAGACACTACGCACACGTTGACTGCCCAGGTCATGCTGACTATGTAAAGAACATGATCACAGGTGCTGCTCAGATGGATGGTGCTATCCTGGTTGTTGCTGCAACTGACGGTGTTATGGCTCAGACAAAAGAGCACGTTCTGTTAGCTCGTCAGGTAGGTGTTCCATATATCGTTGTATTCATGAACAAATGTGATATGGTTGATGACGAAGAGCTTCTGGAACTGGTTGAGATGGAAATCCGTGAGCTGTTAAATGAGTATGAGTTCCCAGGAGATGACATCCCAGTTATCCAGGGATCTGCTTTAAAAGCACTGGAAGATCCAAATTGCGAGTGGGGTGACAAGATCCTTGAGCTGATGAGCGCAGTAGATGATTATATTCCAGATCCACAGCGTGATACAGATAAACCTTTCCTGATGCCAGTAGAGGACGTATTCACAATCACAGGTCGTGGTACTGTTGCTACAGGTAGAGTAGAGCGTGGTGTTCTGCATCTGAACGATGAAGTTGAAATCTTAGGTGTTAAAGAAGACAAACGTAAAACAGTTGTAACTGGTATCGAAATGTTCCGTAAATTATTGGATGAGGCTCAGGCTGGTGATAACATCGGTGCTCTGCTTCGTGGTGTTCAGAGAACAGATATCGTTCGTGGACAGGTTCTGGCTAAACCAAACAGCGTTAACTGCCACAAAAAATTCACAGCTCAGGTTTACGTTCTGACAAAAGATGAAGGTGGACGTCATACTCCATTCTTCAACAACTATCGTCCACAGTTCTACTTCAGAACAACAGACGTTACAGGTGTAATCGAGCTGCCAGCAGGTACAGAAATGTGTATGCCTGGAGATAACGTAGAGATGACAATCGAACTGATTCATCCAATCGCTATGGAGCAGGGTCTTACATTCGCTATCCGTGAAGGTGGACGTACAGTAGGATCAGGACGTGTTGCTTCCGTTATCGAGTAATTCATAAATAATCGAATAGATTCATTGTTCAAGCATAAGATTGCCCGGAAAACTGCGGTTTTCCGGGCTTTTTTTACAAGAAAATATGTGATTTTAAAAGACCATAAAACCGTAGAAATTTATTGATATGAGTTATAAAATAAAAATTGCCACAGTTGTCCTGGACGATTGCGGCAATTTTTTGCACACGTTTGCAATCTTGTTTTATAATAAAAAAAACATCATACGAAAATAGACAGAGGGGGGAGAGAAAGTAGAAATGGCGAAGGAGGGAAGAATGTGAAAAAAACAGGATATACCGTACTCGTCTTGTGTCTGGTTCTCGCAGGCGTCTTTTTTGTAAATCACATGACAGGGAATAAAAAGAGTGTGGACGACGGAAGTCTACAAAAAGGAGATTTTCTGTATGAGGCATTGGAGAATGAAAAGTTGGCAGGTATAGGAGAGAAACTTCCCTGTGAAATCCATGTGGTGCGTGACGACAATGGATTGCAGGAATGCGCAGACTTGACAGATCCGGAAGACGTAAAGGCTGCGGCAGAGGCGTTTATGCAGATCCGTGTGGGAGAAGAGACAGATGTCTATGTGACAGACCGATATCATTCGATCAGTTTTATTTTTGAGGCTGGGGAAAAGATAGTGATCCCCCTCAATGATACAAATTTAGAATGGATCAAAAATGATAAATGCAAACTCTACGAGTTAGAAGGTATCTATGATTTCTGGGAAACGGCGTATCAGTCAGAGAGCGGCAGGTGAGAAGATGATTTTTTGTGAGCAGTTAAACGAATATATGGAGGAGCTTTCCTGTACCGGCAAGGAGCTGGCACAGAATTCTGGACTTTCTGAGACAGTGATCAGCCGATATCGAAAAGGAGAGAGGGTTCCTGCCGCAGACAGTGTTCATCTCAGAAAACTGGCGGAGGGAATCGCGCTGACAGCAGAGAAAAGGGAAAGAACAGATCTGGGGCAGAGAGAGGTGTTTCGGGCACTTTATGAGACATTGAAAAAGGACAGTACAGACAAGATTTTTTTGAATGAAAAGCTGGATCAGATCATAGAAGAGCTGGATATCAACATTTCAAAGATGGCGGCTGCGTTGCACTATGATGCGTCGTATCTTTCAAAAATCCGCACGGGAAAGAGAAATTTATCGAATCCTGAGGAGTTTGCTGAGAAGATATGCGACTATATTGCAGAGGCTTTTTCGGATGAAAGGGGTAGAAAGATAGTAGCTGCCATGATTGGGAGCAGTGCGGAGAAGTTGGAAGAGAAAGGAATTTATCGAGAATGCTTAAAAAAATGGATGTATTCCGGAAGTGTGGAGAGAACGGATTATGTCAGTGGGTTCCTGAAAAAGATGGATGAATTTGATTTGGATGATTATATCAGGGTGATCCATTTTGATACCCTCAAGGTTCCAAAAATACCATTCCAGCTCCCTGTTTCCAGACATTACTATGGCTTAAAAGAGATGAGGGAAGGAGAGCTGGACTTTTTGAAAAATACCGTGCTGTCGAAATCGATGGAACCGCTGTATCTATGCAGTGACATGCCGGTGGAAGACATGGCAGAGGATGAGGATTTTGCAAAGAAATATATGTTTGGTCTTGCCATGGTGCTGAAAAAAGGTCTGCATATCCATATGATCCATAACGTGGAGCGCCCCATGAAGGAAATGATGCTTGGATTGGAAAATTGGATTCCATTGTATATGACGGGGCAGGTTTTACCGTATTACATCAAAGGGGTTCAAAATCAAGTGTATTCTCATCTCCATTTTTCATCTGGCACGGTGGCGATGACAGGAGACGGCATCAGTGGACACCATGACATGGCACATTACTATCTGACGAATAACAAAGAAGAAGCAGCATTTTACCGCAAGAATATGGAATTTCTCTTGAAAAAGGCAAGCCCTCTGATGGACATTTATCGTGAGAATCAAAGAGAAAAATTGGATCAGTTTCTGGATGATCAGGCACAGTGCCAGGGAAAAAGGCGCAGGATCCTGACAGCTCCTCCGGTGTTTGTGATATCGGAAGAGAAGATGAAGAAAATTTTGAGGCGAAATCAGATCTCGGGGGAAGAGCAGACTCAATTGCTGGAATATCAGAAAAAAGAGAAAAAAAGGATAGAGAAGATATTGTGCCACAGCGTGGTGAGTGATGAATTGGCGGCAGTGCCGCAGAAAGAATATGAGAAATATCCTGTGTCACTGTCTCTGGCGGAGTCCTTTTTGGGAAAAGATATCCTGCTTTCCTATGAAGAATACTGTGATTGTGTGAAAGACGCAGAGAATTACAGTGCATGGAATAAAAATTATCGGTTTGGAATCACGAAGAGGAAAGGATTTCGGAATATCCAGATTACATGCTATGAGGGAAAATGGTGCATGGTTTCCAAGAATAAGGCGCCGGCAATCCATTTTGTCATAAGGCATCCAAAACTTCGCTATGCACTGGAACATGTCACTCTTCCAGTGAGGGACGAAGAAATGGAAGAGAAAGGGGAGGTATGAAATTTGAAAAAGTTGTTTATTTCAATTTTGATTGGCATGATGGCAATCAACGGCACTGTTTATGGCGCAGACAGCACTCAGGATTCTGTGGAATTCACGGAGCGTGTGCTGGATGATGGTTCTGTGGTCTATGAGTTTGATGAGGTGGCTGTGACACTGCCAGCAGATTGGTCTGGAAAGTACGACATGGAAGTAAAGGGAAACTCTGTCACATTCTACCACAAGACGAGCAGAGAAAAATGGATCGAGAAAAATGGAACCAGTGGAGGAAAACTTTTTACTTTAGCTTGTTCGGTGAATCATGATTTTACAAAGCTTCCGGATTTTTCTTACATTGGATTCAGTGAGGAAAGTATGATGAATTATTTTCTGATTTTTCCGACGGATTTTCAGGCGTATGTGGATGACAGCACAGTAGCTGAAGAATTTCAGGAGTTGTATTCTGGACTTGACTTTGTGAAGGAACATACCTATATAATAGAGAGAGAAGGAGAGCAAAGCAGCCTTTCGGTCGACGACAGAGAGAAAGATGAGGTTATCCGGACATCTGATTCGGAGGCAGGCTTGACATCTTTTTCTGAAGCAGGGGTCCCTGTGAGTGATGCATACAAGGTTACCGAGGTTGAGGATCCGGAGATGGGAATGACGATAGCACGCTGTTATGCCCCGGTGGACTATAGCGTATCCGGAGAAGCATTCTGGTGCGGAAAATGGCAGAGTATCTCGGCACCGGCACAAGTTTATGTGACAGCATGCAGCGCAGATGGCAATACGGTTATGGGATTCTATTCTCTGGTCTGCTATGAGCAGATTTTGGATTATTCCGTGAATGGGATCCTTTGTAAAGAACATCAGGACGGCATGTTTGATGTGGAAAGTCTGATCCCAATGCTGGCTTTTATGGATGCGGATATGTATTGCGATTATATGGCAGGGATTATACTTCCAGATCAAAACCTTCAGCTGAAAGGACAGGCGGAGGTCACGGACGAGGAGCAGTCTGTGATGGATGAAAAAGCAAATGAAATATATCAACAGAGTCTTCCGTTTATGAGTGAGATGGGCTTTCAGATTGATGGTGCATATTTTGGAGTGGCAGAGCGCACCTATTCTGTCGAATTGGATGGTTCTGACTTCCTGCTGACAGTGTGCGCGGCGACAGATGGAATTCAGTTTTCCTCTTCCAAAGATTTTGTCTATAACATGGGAACTATGACGACCTGTATGGTTTCATGGGAATCACCGTTTGTATTTTTTATGGTGACACCAGAGAGTGAGCACGAGAAAAACTATTTGGCATATGAACAATTTGTTCTGAATACGGCAATCAGTGATCAATTTACGGCAGCTTTTACGCAGGCGCAAACAGAGATTACGCAGAAAATGCTGCAGATTGGAGGAAGCAGTATGGATGCAGTCAGTGACTATTGCAAGAGCAGCATCAGTTCTTCCATGGGTTCTGACTCTTCTTATTCCGATGAGCGGTTTACAGATTATATTTTTTCACAAAATGACTATACAATGTCAAATGGAGATCATGTAAAGGTGTCGACGTCCTATGACTATGTGTATGAAGATGAGAGTGGAAATATTTATGTAAGCAACAGTACAGAGCAGCCGGCGGGAACAACAAGGCTGTATGCAAATTGAAGGTAAACTTGTAAAAAAATGGAGTCAAAAAAACAGATTCATTTAGGAGGAAGAATGGGATGAAGAAAAAAACAGTGAAAAAGAGTATGACAGCAATTTTAAGTGCAGCATTGATGATGGGATGCGGCGGGCTTTCCGTTCAAGCGCAAGTAAACATTGGAAAACTGGGAGGGGAAAATAATCTGATTTCGGAACCTGTGACGGAGCAAGCTGAGGGGGATGTAGTAGCTCTGGATGATCTGGGAATTTCTGTGACGGTTTCCGATTATGTGTCGATCAAGCAGGATGAAGGTTTTGTCTATGTTTATACCATAGAGCCCGACAGTATTCCATATGTGATTATCGGGAGATATGACGGCACTTGGGAAAATTTTGCGAGTGCCTTTACAGAGTACATGAGTGGAGAGTATGACGATCTAAAGGTAACGTCAGAAGCGGAGAAGGTAGAGATTCAAGGCAAAGAGTTCACAAAGATTGAATATTCGTATACGGTCAGCAGTTACACAGTTCAGGATACGCGCCTGTTTTTCGAGGAGAAAGGAAAAGTCTATATGTTTGGCGCCAAGGAGATCCCGGAAATCGATTATTGTGTAGGTGAGGGATATCTGGAAAAGACAGCGGGCAGCTTTGCGTATCTTGCAGGGGGAGACAGTGATTATGAGAAACATGTGGACAGTACAAGATCAGTGACGAACGATATAAGCAGCAGGGATACGACAACCGGTGCCAATACAATAGGCGGATCGGGAAATGTGGGAAGTATCAAGAAAATCGACCAAAATGCGGGTGCTGGGAGCATTGTTTTCAGTGAAGATGCGGCAAAATTTGAAGGTACCTGGGTGGTTTTTGAAGATGGTTTCAAGCTGTACCTGCCTAGTTACTGGAATGAATATATTGTGTCAGATGAGCAGCAGCAACAGGGAGTGCTGTATATGGCGGGAGATGCTTCTGGTGCAGAAAATGCACCGCTGATCACAGTCGTATGGTGTATCAATGAGACAGCAGAGACGACAGAGGATATCGCAGAAGAACTTAGCGCAGCGGGATTCCAGGTGGATGATCTTATTTCTATCAATGGCATAGACTGTGTGGCATACAGGCAAGAGGAAGCCGATTGCAGTGCGGTGATGTTTTTTCATCCGATGTATAAGGAATACATTTTCTGTGTGACGGGAACACCATATACAGAAAATGTAGATATGATTGCTTGTATTCTGACTTCGTTAAGCCCAAGTGAAAGTGAATGATGGAAAAAGAAAAATGGCGAGAAGACTGTGAGCAAGATGTCATTCGGAGAGAGTGCGTGAAGATGAGAAATTAGAGTGCTGACACGGACGGCGCATAAGGGGGCACTTCTCCGCAAAAACAGGGAAATGTTTTTGCGGAGAAGTGCCCCCTTATGTGTCTGATTTGTTCGGAAGGAACAAAAAAATTTTTCGGGATGAAACTTTTTGCCTGTGAGATGGATCTAATATAATAGAAGGACATAAAGAGGGAGGTGAAAAGCCTTGCACTTTTTTTTCGAAAAAAAAGATAAGATCAATAAAACTTTAGCAAACAAAACTTTAATAGAGAAAACGATTCTGGAGAAATATAATCAGTATTATCGCTTGGCTTACAGTTATGTACATAATGAGGAGGATGCCTGCGATATTGTGCAAAATGGAGCGTATAAGGCATTGAGGAGCAGTCACACGTTGCAGAATCCTGAATATGTCGAAACCTGGGTATACCGTATTATGCTGAATGAATGTTTTGGATATTTACAACAGCCCAAATTCCTTTCTTACGAAGCTGTTCAAGATGAGACAGGAATTGATCTGGGATATAAGGAAGATCATTATGCAAATGTAGATTTACAGAGAGCATTAGATGGACTTCCAGATAAAGATAAGGCGATTGTAATATTGAAATATTTTGAGGACAAAAAGCTGGAGGAAATCGCAGAGATTCTTGAGGAGAATGTGAATACTGTCAAGAGCAGACTGTATCGCAGTATGAAGAAGCTGCGGGGAAGTCTTTCAGAAGAAGTGAAAGGGAACGATGACAATTTAGGAAATGGGTAGGTGATAGTATGATTTATGATTTTTCTGAGATGAAAAAGAAAAGAGATTCTCTTGAAGAAGAACTTCAGGCATTGAGACAAGAATATCAGAAACCACAAATGTCAAAAGAGCAGTTGCAGGCACTGCAAAGAAAAATGGAGGAAGCAGATATGGCAAACAGAAAACAGCGCAAAAAAATGAGAATGATAAAATTGGCGACAACAGCAGCAGCATTGATAGGAGCTTTTATTATCTTACCTAACACGTCTGATACGATG
The DNA here is from genome assembly GCA_022788205.1 of Robinsoniella sp. Lineage (GTDB taxonomy): Bacteria > Bacillota > Clostridia > Lachnospirales > Lachnospiraceae > JAGZHZ01. Next base: position 24,351 of record JALEVQ010000097.1, read on the forward strand.
GCACAGGCAATGAAACAGATACCAGTGCTTGGTCAGTTGGTAGAAGTTGTGACATTCCGGGATTACAAATATGACGAAGAGAGAAACATGGCAGATATCGAGGTTCCAGAAATCAAACTGGAGGAGCAGACAACTGACAGCGAGCTGCAGCAGAAGCTGGAGCGCACAGCGGACGAAATCAACAAAGAAATCAAGGAAATCACAGATCAGCTGGTAGAACAGTTTGAGACCCATCTGGAGGATGAGCAGGGATATCAGGATATTGTCGTAAAAAGCGAAGTCTTAGCGACGACAGAGGATTATTTCACATTAAAGCTTCTCTGCTATCAGGGAGCTGGCAGCGGCTATCAGTGCAACTATTATTACACGATTGATTTGAATACGGGAGAACGCCTTCAGTTAAAAGATATTTTTGAGGAGGGCGCAGACTATATTACACCGATCAGTGAAAATATTAAAGAGCAGATGCAGGAACAGATGGATGCAGATGATAAGGTGTATTATTGGCTGAATGATGAAATCGAAGCATGGAATTTCAAGGCAATTACAGATGAAACATCGTTTTACCTGAACGAAGAAGATAACGTGGTAATCGGATTTGATGAAGGTGAGGTTGCACCAATGTATATGGGATCAGTAGAATTTGAAATTCCGGCAGAAGTCTTGAGCGATATTCGAAAATAGACCTTTTTTTGAGATGAGATGTATTTTTTGGGAACTGCCCCGCAAAAGCATTGAGCTGCTTTGGCGGGGCAGTTCCTGATACCTGGAGTAAATTGGGGGAAGTATTCAATGTTCAGATTAAATGAGGATGTGGAAGTTATTCCACATCCTTTTTGCATAGTTCAGAATGGGCTAAAATAGTCTCCAGAGAATCTCCCAACTGGAGAAAGATGGCAGAGAGGAGAGCGATCTCTTCGGGTGTGTGGCATTGGGCGATATTGTAGGCAAGAGTAGAGACTAAAGTCACAAGTTCGCAAGAATTCATAATTTTCACCTCAAAATATGGTATGCTAAAAAAAGACAATGGTGAAAAGGCGGATGATCAAGAGAAAATAGATTGGATGCAGTAAATAAGAACACACATTCGAAAAAAAGTTGACGATAAAAATGGTTCGTGTTATACTGTATAATGTATGATAGCAGGGGCAAAAGGTCATGCTGTTCATGCTTGCATGAAAAAGCATGACTTTGGGACCCGCAAAACATGAGAAAGTAGCCATTTTTCGTAGAAAAATGAGCGGATTTCGAATGTTTTTAGGATTTCGTGAGCGTGAAACGCGG
>JALEVQ010000098.1 GCA_022788205.1 Robinsoniella sp.
AATCGATCATGCAGTTAAGATTCTACTGCTCTTTCTCTTTTTTTACCACTGTCAGGCACAGTTCCTCTAACTGTTTGTCTTCCACTGTCCCCGGCGCTCCTGTCATCAGGCAAGATGCATCTTTTACCTTCGGGAATGCAATCACCTCACGGATGCTGTCTTCCTCTGTCATCAGCATAATCAGACGATCCAGTCCGTACGCAAGCCCTGCGTGAGGCGGAACTCCATATTTGAAAGCTCTGAGCAAAAATCCAAACTGGTCTTCTGCTCTCTCCGGTGTAAATCCAAGCACCTCAAACATCTTTGACTGGATATCATCCTGGTGAATTCTGACACTTCCTCCGCCAATCTCCGTGCCGTTCAGCACGATATCATATGCTTTCGCGCGCACAGCTCCCGGATCTGTATCGATCTTGTCGAGATCCTCATCCATCGGCATTGTGAATGGATGATGCATTGCCACATAACGGTTCTGTTCCTCCGACCACTCAAGCAGCGGGAACTCTGTCACCCACAGGAATTTATATTCATTTTTCTTGAGCAATCCCAGATTTCTTGCGATCTCCAATCTCAGATTTCCAAGCACATCCCAAACGACTTTATTCTTGTCTGCCGCAAAGAACAAAAGATCGCCCGGTTTTGCATCCATCGCTTCCACGAGTGCCTTTAACTCTTCCTCTGTCATAAACTTTGCGAAAGAAGATTTGTACGTTCCATCTTCATTGACAGCCAGATATGCAAGCCCCTTTGCGCCGTATCCCTTGGCAAATTCTACGAGCGCATCGATTTTCTTTCTCGGCATATGACCCTGTCCCTCGGCGTTGATTCCGCGCACGCTTCCTCCGTTTTCCAGAGCTCCTTTAAACACCGCAAAGTTACATCCTCTCACGATGTCAGAGACGTCTTTTAACTCCATTCCAAAGCGGATATCCGGCTTGTCAGATCCAAAACGATCCATTGCCTCCTGCCATGTCATTCTCGGAATTGGCAGCGGAACCTCGACACCGATCGCTTCCTTAAAGATCCGCGCCAGCAATCTTTCATTGACATCAATCACATCATCGATATCTACGAAAGACAGCTCCATATCGATCTGCGTAAATTCCGGCTGGCGGTCCGCTCTCAAGTCCTCATCGCGGAAACATTTTGCGATCTGGAAATAGCGGTCATATCCGGAGCACATCAAAAGCTGTTTGTACAGCTGCGGTGACTGAGGCAGTGCATAAAAGTTTCCCGTGTGAATACGGCTTGGCACCAGATAATCTCTCGCACCCTCCGGAGTGCTCTTGATCAGAATCGGTGTCTCAATCTCTAAGAATCCCTCATCTGCCAGGAAGTTGCGGACCTCGGTCACAACCTTGCTTCTGAGCATCAGATTTCTCTGCAGGTTCGGGCGTCTCAGATCCAGGAAGCGGTATTTCAGTCTCAACTCATCCTTTGTCTGGATATGTTCCTCAATCGGGAATGGCGGTGTCTCAGACTCTGACAGGATGCGCAGACTTGTCGCGCGCACTTCCAGCTCTCCTGTCACAAGGTTCTCATTGAACGCCCCGCCTCGTTTCTCCAGTCTTCCCTCGACTGCAATCACAAACTCACTGCGGATTTTTCCTGCCTTCTCAAATCCCTCTGTCCCGATATCATTCTCATCAAACACGATCTGCAAAATTCCTGAGCGGTCTCGAAGATCAACGAAAATCAAACTTCCCAGATTTCTTCTCTTCTGCGCCCATCCCATCACAGTCACAGTCGATCCGACGGGTGCATTTACCACCTCTGCACATCGATGGGATCTCTTTAATCCCTTCATTGATTCTGCCATTTTTTTCTTCCTCCATTATCTCATTGTCAAAAATCTATTGGAACAGAGAAGCGATCTGATCCAGTGCAATCTCAGTCTGTTCTCCGGTTTCCATATCTTTTACCTTTGCACAATTTTTCTCAAGCTCATCCGAACCGATAATCACCGTTTTCTTTGCCCCGATCTTATTGGCATATTTCATCTGCGCTTTCACGCTTCGGTCCATATAGTCCGTCTCCACGATGATTCCCTGATTTCTCAGATCGTTGACAAGCTTGTATGCCTTTCCTCTTGCCTCTTTTCCGAGAATTCCGACGTAAAGTGCAACCGGATCCTCCGGTTTGATCTCCACGCCCTCTTTTTCCATGAAATACAAGATTCGCTCGATTCCCATTCCGAATCCCACAGACGGAATATCCTGTTTCTCGTCGATCTCATGAACCAGACCGTCGTATCTTCCGCCGCCGCACAGCGTAAAGCCATCGGAATTGACAAATTCAAATACTGTCTTTGTATAATAATCGAGTCCTCGCACGATTCCCGTGTCCACCTCGTATGGAATTCCCATCTCATCGAGCAGAGATTTCAACTCCTCGAAATGTTCTGCACACTCGTCATCCAGATAATCAATCGTGCGCGGTGCATTCGCCACAATCTCCTTGCACTCCGGAACTTTACAGTCGATGACGCGCAATGGATTTTTCTGCATTCTCTCGCGGCATGTCGGGCATAATTTCTCCTCATGCTCTTTTAAGTAGGCAAGCAAAGCGTCATTGTAGGTCTTTCGGCAGTTCTTGCATCCGATACTGTTGATATGAAGCTTTGCATCCTTTAAGCCAAATTTGCGGATCAGTGTGGTGATAAAGCTGATCAGCTCAACCTCTGCAAGCGGACTCTTTGATCCGACAAACTCGATGCCGAACTGATGATGCTGGCGCAGTCTTCCGCTCTGAGGCTTCTCATAGCGAAATGCCTGTGTCACATAGTAGAGCTTTGTCGGAGCCGGGTTTGCGTACATATTGTGCTCCAGATAAGCTCTGATTGCTCCTGCCGTCCCCTCCGGCTTCAACGTGATGCTGCGGTCTCCTTTGTCTGTAAAGGTATACATCTCCTTCTGAACCACATCCGTTGTCTCACCCACACCGCGCTGAAACAGCACTGTATGTTCAAACATCGGAGTGATAATCTCACTGATATGATACGTCTTTGCCAGATCTCTGGCAATCTTTTCCACGACAGAACGCTTGTACATTCTGTCTCCATACCAATCTTCCACACCTCTTGGCGCCTGTGTAATCATACGTTTTCTTCCTCCATTATCCGAAAATCTATTTTGTTATCCTGCAGCCGTTCCATAATCTTCTCATCGTGGACGACGCTCAAAAAAGCAAGAAAAATCTGGACGTCAAAATTTTTGATCTCATCAATCATCAGAGCGATCGCCTCTTCAGGATCAAATTTTTTTCGATAAGGACGGTTCGAGGTCAGCGCCGCAAACACATCACAAACTCTCAAAATTCTCGCCCCCAGCGGGATCTCATCACCTTTTAAATTTGAGGGATAACCGCTCCCATCAAAGTTTTCGTGATGGTACAAGATGGACTGACATACTGTATCAGAAAAATTTTTTTCCTGCAGCAGCGCATACCCGGCAGTCGAGTGTGACCTCACATATTTGATCTCCTCCACGATCAGTGTCTCCTCCTGATTGTAGACATACTTCACTAATTCCAGCTTTCCGATATCGTGCACCATCCCGGCGATCGCCATCTCATAGCAAAACGATTCCGGGAGTTGTCTCTCCTTTGCGACATAATAGGCAAGATTGCTGACGCGAATCCCGTGGGAAATCTCGTCTGCAAGACTCAGCTGTAAAATCCGATACCGCTTCTTGTATTCTCTCTTTGTTTCGTTTTTCTTACTTTCCATATTTCATAAAGCCCTGTCGTTTCCGCTCGATCATCTCATCGATGCGTTCTATATAATTCTTGATATCTTTTACGTTCTCAATTCGCTCAATCCGATCGCTCGCAAGCACCATCTTCGTCGATGCGCCCGCTCCGAGTGCCAGAATACTCTGCACTTCCTCCATGATCAGAATGTTGTAAATTCCCTCTTTTCCCTCTTTGGCATATCCGACATTCTCAAAATTCCCTGCCATATTTTTCTGGCGGTAGAGATAGTACGGCGCCATACCGGCATGCATAGCATACTGTGCTGTCATGTCCATGATCGCCATATTGTTTGTGAATGTCATCTCCTTATATTGATCTTTAAACATGTTGAGGCGCGCTGCGCGCTTGACAGCGAGTGAATGGACGGTGATGCTGTCTGGATCAAGACTCGTCACCTCTTTCAGTGTCTCCTCAACTTCCGCTTTCTCTTCCCCTGGCAGTCCTACAATCAGATCCATGTTGATGTTGTCAAATCCCATCTCCCTGGCCATAAAAAAAGCAGCCTTCGTCTCTTCCACCGTGTGACGTCTTCCAATCAGATCGAGTGTCTTCTGATTCATCGTCTGTGGATTGATGGAAATTCTGCTCACATGATGATCCTTCAGCACCTGCAGCTTTTCTCTGGTGATGCTGTCCGGTCTCCCGGCTTCTACAGTATATTCCAAAACATGTTCCATGTCAAAACATTCTTCCAATTTTGACAAAAGTCGATCAAGCTGTTCCGGCTCCAGCGTCGTCGGTGTACCTCCTCCGATATAGACCGTGTCCAGCTTTCTGTCTGCGTACTCCGCTGCTCCGTATTCAATCTCCTTTAAGAGTGCATCGAGGTAATCGTCCACTCTATTCTTCCACACACCGATCGGGCTGGAGCTGAAAGAACAATACAGACAGATACTTGGGCAAAACGGAATTCCCACATAGAGGCTATATCCTCTCTGGTAGTCAATGTTCTTCAAGATATGGCGCTCTCTGTTCGCGATCGCGATGCTGAGTGCGGTCTTCTCATTGCTTGTATAATAAGTCTCCCGCATATATTGGGCAATCTCCACATTCTTCTTGCCCTGCTCAAGCATTGCCATCGGAATCTTCGTGGGACGTATTCCCGTCAGTGTTCCCCAAGGAAGCGTCTCCCCTTTCATCTGGCTGATCATACGGTACAGAAGACGTTTCAGATGATTTTTGGTCTCTTTGCGGTCAGCGTAATATTCCACTTCCACCTGATCTTTCATCTGCTGCGTCCCATCCGCATCAAAGATCGTGATCTCAATCCTGTCTTCTGCATATAAAATCAGGAATTTCTTCTCAAATGCCTCCTGAATCTCTGTCTCCTCATAAAAAATATGGACATCCACCCCTGGATAGAAGGCTCTGATCAGAGAATGGACATCATATTCAAAATCCTGCTTATTCAGTAAAACTGCTATCATTTCTTTTTCCTCCGGTTACATCAAATACGGATTGTACCGTTTTTCATGCCGAATCGTCGTCTCTTCCCCGTGACCTGGGTACACTTTCACATCGTCTGGCAGGACGAAAAGTTTTTCCTTCGCCGCACGCACAAGCTCTGACATACTTCCCGTCGGGAAATCGGTGCGCCCAACCGAACCGTAAAACAGCGTGTCTCCTGAAAACAGGACACGCTCTTCCGGCAGATAATAGCAGACACTGCCCTTCGTGTGACCTGGCGTGTGTAAAACCAAAATTTTCATATCAGCAATCAAAAGTCCCTGGCGATCTGTCACAAGCATATCTGGCTCTGCGGTAAATGGATCCCCGAAATTCGCGGACAAATTGATCATGCAATCCGACATGACATCCTCCTCCGCCTCATGGGCATACACCATGATGTCATACAGATTGCTCAGCTCAGCTGCTGCCCCGATATGATCAAAATGACCGTGTGTCAACAAAATAGCCACTGGCTTTAATCCAGATTCCTTTACTTTCTTGTCGATCCTGCGCGCTGCATCGGCAGGATCAATCAAAATCACTTCTTTTGTCTCTTTATTGATGGCAAGGTAACAATTTGTCGATACCTGCCCCAACACCATTCTTTCAATCTGTAGCTTTCCCATTCTAACCACCTTTCCTCATCAGCCGGTCTTTCTTCTGACATCCAGAATACTCTCTACCTGGCGGATTTTTTCTGTGATTGCGCTGAGTTCCTCACGCCCTGTCACCTCAAAGCTCATGATGATCGTCGCCATACCATGTTTGTTTGTGCGGGTGTTCAGCGAAAGCACGCTGATTTTACGCTCTGTAAAAATTTTCGAGATATCGACCAGAAGTCCCACTCTGTCATTGCCGTAGATCTGAATTTCTGCAAGGAAGCGCGTATTTTTCGTCTCCACCTCCGGAGTCTGTTCCCATTCCGCATCAATCAGACGCACACGCTCTTCCTGCGGAAGGTTGATGATATTGACACAGTCTGTTCTGTGGATTGACACGCCGCGCCCACGCGTGATGAATCCTACAATCTCATCCCCTGGAACCGGAGAACAACATTTCGATAAGCGGTGAGCGACATCATTGATTCCTTTTACGACAACTCCGCCTTTTGATTTTGCCACTTTCACAGATCCCTGATTTTCTACCGTCTCGATAATCTGTTCATCCGTGATTTCTTTCTTGTGCTGTTTCTCATATTCCTCTAATAACTTGTTGACAACCTGCCCTTCCTTCAGACCACCGTGCCCGATGGCGGCAAGCACCGAATCCCAGTCGCGGAACCCGTAACGGTTCATGATTTTCTCCATATAAACCGGTTTTAACAGGTTGCTGAGCTGAATTCCTTTCATCTTACAGTACTGGGCAAGCATCTCTTTTCCCTTGAGAATATTGTCCTCTTTCCGCTCATTCTTGAACCACTGGTTAATTTTATTCTTCGCCTGTGTGCTCTTTACGATATTCAGCCAGTCACGGCTTGGTCCCTTTGAGTTCTGGGATGTAATGATCTCGATGCGGTCTCCGTTCTGAATGACATAATCGATGTTGACCAGCTTGCCGTTGACGCGCGCGCCGATCATCTTATTGCCGACAGCACTGTGAATCGAGTAGGCAAAATCAATCGGGGTCGAGCCATTTGGCAAATCTTTTACTTCTCCTGTCGGAGTGAAACAGTAAACATTTTCTGCGAATAAATCAAGGTCACTCTTTAAGAGGCTCATAAACTCACTGTTATCCGACATATCCCTCTGCCATTCCAAAATCTGGCGCAGCCATGTCAGCTTTTCTGCCTCTGAGTCTGAAGCATTCACGTTTCCATTGGATGCTTCTTTATATTTCCAGTGCGCTGCGATACCATATTCTGCAGTGCGGTGCATCTCAAAAGTTCGAATCTGGATCTCAAACGGCTGACCGTTCGAGCCAATCAGAGTTGTGTGAAGGGACTGATACATGTTTGGCTTCGGCATCGCGATATAGTCTTTAAAGCGTCCCGGCACAGGCGTATACATTTCATGGATCACACCGAGGGCTGCGTAACAGTCCTTGACAGTGTCCACAATGATGCGGACTGCAAACAGATCATAAATCTGGTCAAGTGTCTTATCCTGATTGACCATCTTTTTGTAGATGCTGAAAAAGTGCTTTGCGCGTCCATCCACCTCTCCATGGATCCCCTGCTCTGCGAGCTTCGCTTTCACTTTTTCCACGATCTCATGGACAAACGCCTCTCTCTCCGTTCTTCTGAGTGCAATCTTTTCCACCAAATCCCGGTACACTTCCGGCTCGAGATATTTCAAAGACAAATCATCCAGTTCCACTTTGACCTTAGAAATACCAAGTCTCTGTGCGATCGGTGCGTAGATATCCATGGTCTCCCGCGCCTTCTCTTTCTGTTTTTCAGGCTTCATGTACTTCAAAGTACGCATGTTGTGAAGTCGATCGGCGAGTTTAATCAATATCACACGGATATCCTCTGCCATAGCAAGGAACATATTGCGAAGTGTCTCTGCCTGACGGTCAATCTTGGAAGCTTTTCCCATATTCTCTCCCAGTTTTGTGACTCCCTGTACCAAAAGCGCCACTTCACTTCCAAATTCTCTCTCGATATCTTCCTTTGTCCACGGGGTATCTTCCACCACATCGTGCAAAAGTCCTGCGGCAATACTTTCCTTGTCCAATTCCAAATCCGCCAGAATAATTCCCACACACAGCGGATGAATGATATAAGGCTCTCCTGACTTTCTCACCTGTCCCTCGTGAGCCTTCTTTGCCACTTGGTAAGCCTTTTCAATCATCGAAAGATCTGTCGAGGGATGATATTTTTTCACGCTGGCTATCAATTCCTCATGCAGTTTCTCGGGATCGGTAAAGTCTTCCATCCGTTTTACGCTGGCGTCAGCCTTCTGAATTTCCTTTTTTTTGTCGACTTCCTTATTTTCCTTCATACCTGTACCACCATCCTTCTCCACTCTCTGATTTTTTTAACGCCAAATAGACTGTTCCCATATAAAAATGATACCACAGTCTGCGCCCGTCATTGTTTTTCTACTTTCCTTCGTATCGAACCACTGTCTCTACATCATATTTTTTCAATCTCTCTCTTCCATTTAAACCGGCAAGCTCTACGAGAGCAATCACTTTGACAACTTCTCCCCCCAATCTCTCGATGATCTTGGCTGCTGCCTCCAAGGTTCCGCCTGTCGCGATCAGGTCATCAATCAGAACCACTTTCTGTCCCGGTTTGATCGCATCCTTGTGCATCTCAATCTCTGCGGTGCCGTATTCCAGATCGTACTCCTCAGAAATCGTCTCACATGGAAGTTTTCCCTTTTTTCGAACCGGAGCAAACGGTTTGTGAAGATTATAAGCAATCGGCATGGCAAAGATAAATCCTCTTGACTCCGCCCCTGCGATCACATCTACTTCCTGATCGCCTATCAGTTCCTGCATCGCATCAATCGCTTCGTGCAGTCCATCGGCATCCTGCAAAACACTCGTGATATCTCGAAACATAATTCCTGGCTTTGGAAAATCTGGAATCGTTCTGATATATTTCTCTACATTTCTCAATTTACTCTCTCCTTTTCTCAACACAGTCTCCAAGATCTGCTCCCATCTCTTCATGCTCTGCACGCTCGCCGTCGCAGTAGCAATCGTGGGGGTTCTTTTTCTTAAAAATGTTATAAAGGCAAGTATACCATTTTTTAAGACATTTATCAATTCCTAACTCGACAAAAAAAACAAAAACAGGAACCTTCTTTTCATATATTCAGATTCCTGTTCTTCTTTTTATTCATTTTATGACGGCTTTATCGTTTTTTCGCCGTCCATTTTCGCCAGACTCATCTGCATCGATATGTTCGCCGTACTGTCATGAAAACAGCGGTGTGTGATATACTCCTTTCTCGATCAATTCCTTGAAAGAGTCTGCGACTACCTGTCTGTCTTCTTTATATGTCACGCCAAACCATTTGTCTTTCGTCTCGAGCACCTTAACCTGTGCCTTTCCGTCTCGAATCAGACGATCCACAATCGTCGGCAGCAGATATTCGGATTTGATATCTCCTTCCTTGAGGTTCTGAAGAAAAGATACAAAGCCATGTTCCAGTTCTCCTAAGATCTCCGTAGTAAATCCCCACATGTTCATCGACACATGACTGTTGTCATCGATTCTGCGGTAACCTCCCATCTCGTCGGGAACCTGTGCGCCGTTCTCGCCTTTTGTGATATCGTGTGTCTCGATCACACCTGTCAGCATTCCGCCATCATCCACCTGACAGATTCCTCTCGTGACACCGCCATTCTCACTCAGAGTGTTGCCCAAAATGAAACCTGCCATACAGAAATCTAATTTATCTGTCACTGGGCGTTCCCCGACAAGGTAATCATGTACTTTCACGAAAGCTTCTTTTCCGTAATAGTCATCTGCATTGATCACCACAAATGGATTTTTGATGATATCTTTGCATACCAGAATAGCCTGACCTGTTCCCCACGGTTTTCTTCTCTCTTCAGGCTTTGTAAATCCATCCGGCAAATCGTCCATCTCCTGAAATGCGTAGGAAACTTTCGTATTTCTCGCGATTCTGTCTCCAATGACCTCCCGGAAATCTTTTTCCAGATCTTTCCGAATAATAAACACAATATCGTTGAATCCGGCTTCCAACGCATCATATATCGAATAGTCCATGATAATCTCCCCATTTGGACCTACCGGTTCTAGCTGTTTGATGCCGCCTCCAAAGCGGCTGCCGATTCCCGCTGCCATAATTACCAGAGTCGTATTTTTCATAAATTCCTCCAATTTCTTCCGGCGCAGCATAAAGCTGCGCCCGGCATCTCCTTTTTTCTTGTATCCTACCCCTTACTCTACCGTGACAGATTTCGCAAGATTTCGCGGTTTATCCACATCCAGTCCTCTTGCCGTCGCAACATAGTAGGCGAGAAGCTGCAGTGGAATCACGGCAAGTGAATTTGTAAAGTACTTCGCCGTCTTTGGAACGTAGATGGTGAAGTTCGCCGTGTCCTCCATAGAATAATTTCCATAGCAGGTCAATCCCATCAGATAGGCGCCTCTCGATTTTACCTCAACCATATTGCTGATCATCTTCTCATACAGCTCTGGCTGCGTCGCCACGCTGACAACAAGGATTCCCTTCTCAATCAGAGAGATCGTTCCATGTTTCAGCTCCCCTGCTGCATATGCCTCCGAATGGATATAGGAAATTTCCTTGAGCTTCAGAGAACCCTCGAGAGATGTTCCATAATCCAGACCTCTTCCGATAAAGAAAATATCCTTGCTGGCTGCAAACTTGTTGGCAAACCACTGAATACGCTCTTTGTCCCCCAGAACACGCTGGATTTTATCCGGCAATTTCATCAGCTCTTCCACTAACTCCTGGTATGTCTCATCTGTGATTGTCTGCCGAATTTTTCCAAAATAAATACCGATCAAATAACATGCCGCAAGCTGCGTGCTGTATGCCTTTGTGGTTGCAACCGAGATCTCCGGTCCTGCCCACGTATAGAGCACACTGTCCGCCTCTCTGGCAATTGAACTTCCGACTACGTTCACAATTCCCAGAACATGCGCTCCTTTGCTCTTTGCTTCCTTCAGTGCTGCAATCGAGTCAGCCGTCTCTCCTGACTGGCTGATGATGATGACAAGGGAATCCTCCTCCAGAATCGGATCGCGATAGCGGAACTCTGAGGCCAGATCCACCTCCACCGGGATTCTCGCCAGAGCCTCAATCACATATTTCGCTGACACACATACATGATATGCGGAGCCGCATCCGATCATGTAAATGTGTCGGATCTTCCGGATCTCATCCTCCGTCATTCCGAGCTCTTCCAGCACAATCTCTCCATCTTTGATTCTCGGTGAAATCGTGTCCTGGACCGCCTTTGGCTGTTCATAGATCTCTTTCATCATGAAATGCTCATATCCGCCTTTTTCAGCCGCCTCCGCATCCCAGTTGATCGTCGTGATCTCTTTTTCAATCTCTTCCTGATCTAAATTATAAAAATGAATAGAATCAGCGCCGATCGACACAATTTCCATGTTATCAACAAAATATACATTTTTTGTATATTTCAGAATCGCCGGGACATCTGACGCGAGGAAATTTCCCTCAGGAGTGCTTCCCACGATCATTGGACTGTCTTTGCGAACCGCAAACACTTTTCCCGGCTGATCAAAAAAGAGGATGCCCAGTGCATAGGACCCTGTCATGCGCACCATGGTCTTGGCGATCGCCTCAATCGGATCGCCTTGATAATAGCTGTCTAACAGATGAGCAATCACCTCTGTGTCCGTCTCTGACTCAAACTGGTATCCCTTTTTCTGAAGATGTGCCTTGATTGACTGATAGTTTTCGATGATTCCGTTATGAACCACTGCAATCGTCTTCTTTGCATTGCAGTGCGGATGCGCATTGACTACCGATGGCACTCCGTGGGTTGCCCATCTTGTGTGCCCGATTCCGCAGGTACCTTTCATCGCTCTTCCGTTGTCAGTCATCTCCTCCAGCACATGCAGTCTTCCCTTTGCCCTGACCACTTTAATTTTGTCTTCGCTCTCAATCGCCAGACCTGCCGAGTCATATCCTCTGTATTCCAACTTTGAAAGACCTTCCAGCAAGATTGGCGCAGCCTGATTACAACCGGTATATCCTACAATTCCGCACATTTATTCCACCTCATAACCTTTCTGTCTGATTACCTGCAGCACTTCGTCCACATAGCATTCACATGTCTCCATACTTTCTGCCTCCACCATCACACGGATGACGGGTTCTGTCCCACTTTCTCTGACAAGGATACGTCCTTCATTTCCCAGCTTTTGGGAAACTTTCTCAACCATCGCCTGGACATCCGGATCATTCTGTGCCTCTGGTTTGCTGTTGACGCGAATATTTTTTAACACCTGAGGATAGATTTTGAGCGGTGACGTCAGCTGACCCAGCGTCATCTTCTTCTCCATCATGACTTCCATCACCTTGATGGAAGTCAAAATGCCATCCCCCGTCGAAGCGTATTTGCTGAAAATAATATGTCCGGACTGTTCTCCTCCAAGACGATGTCCATTCTGTGTCATATTTTCATACACATATTTGTCTCCGACTTTTGTCTTTTCGTATTCGATTCCTGCGGCGTCAAATGCCTTGTAAAGTCCAAAGTTTGACATCACCGTGGTGACAACTGTATTGTTGGTCAACTTGCCTCTCTCTTTCATATAACATCCATAAATGTAGAGAATGGCATCTCCATCCACCACATTTCCATTCTCATCGACAGCGATACAGCGGTCTGCATCTCCGTCGTAGGCAAATCCGACATCCAAATGATTCTCTTTTACATATTTCTGCAAAACTTCAATGTGCGTGGAACCACAGTTTGTGTTGATGTTTGTTCCATCTGGCTGGGCATTGATCACATACGTCTTTGCTCCAAGAGCATCAAACACATTCTTCGCGATCATCCACGAGCTGCCGTTTGCGCAGTCTAATCCCACTTTTATGTTTCTGTAGGAGCGTGTTGCAAGAGAAATCAGATATCCTATGTAACGATTTCTTCCCGCCGCATAGTCGATTGTACAGCCAATCTCTTCCCTGACAGCAAATGGAACCTCCTCCGTCTTTCCATCAATGTAGTCCTCAATTTTTAAAATGGTCTCCTCGTCCATCTTTTCACCTTTGTCATTCAAAAGCTTGATTCCGTTATCGTAATACGGATTATGGCTTGCTGAGATCATGATACCGCAGTCAAAATCCTCTGTCCTGACCACATAAGAGACACTCGGTGTCGTCGTCACATGGAGAAGATAGACGTCCGCCCCCGATGCAGTCAGCCCTGCAACGAGAGAATACTCAAACATATAGCTGGAGCGTCTCGTATCTTTTCCGATCACTACCTTGCATTTTCTGTGATTCTTCTCTTTATAATACCATCCTAAAAAGCGTCCTACCTGATAAGCGTGTTCCACGGTCAGCGTCTTGTTTGCCTCCCCGCGAAAACCATCTGTTCCAAAATATTTTCCCATCTCATTCTCCTTTAAAGTAAAGCGGACATTTTATATTCCATAATACATATTATACGGCACAAAGCCATATGGTGCAAGCATCTTAACTATAGAAGATGGTGCAAACTTACTGTCAATTGGGAAAGACTAATTTCCCATCAATCCTCTGATCTAAGAGTTGCTATAAAATCTCACTTTTGTGCCTATTCTATCTGAAACATGACTTTCTGTCAATCCCAGTATGGTTACATGGATTAATACAAACTCTGGATTATTCTCCAAAGTTTCGGTCTGCCTATCTGTGACACAATCCTTGAAAAAAAAAGAGATATGATCTCTCATATCTCTTCTCTGCGGAAGATGGGACTTGAACCCACACGATATTGCTACCACAGGCACCTGAAGCCTGCGCGTCTGCCAATTCCGCCACTTCCGCGTCTCAGTTCCAGCTCTTGTCGCTCGGAACTTCTATATCATACAAAATTTTTTGTTTTTTGTCAATACCCTTTTTTATTTTTTTCTAAATCCATCTCTGATCTCTCTCTATGATAACATACATTGTTTGTTTTCATTTTTTGCAAATGATTTCCAGCGTCCTCTTCCAGATAAAATGACCCGGCTTTTGAAAAAAGAAAAAAGCCAGAAACCCTTCTAAAGGATTCCCGACTGATCCATTCAACTGCGGAAGATGGGACTTGAACCCACACGATATTGCTACCACAGGCACCTGAAGCCTGCGCGTCTGCCAATTCCGCCACTTCCGCGTCTCAGTTCCAGCTCTTATCGCTCGGAACTTCTATATCATACAAAATTTTTTGTTTTTTGTCAATACCTTTTTTCGAATTTTTCAAAAAAATATAAAATATATTTTTTTAAATTTTTTTTGATTTTTCTATTGACAAATCCATTGTTTCATACTATAATTCAATTGTTCGCAGTTGTGGCGGAATTGGCATACGCGCTAGACTAAGGATCTAGTCTGGGTTAACTGGGTACGGGTTCAAGTCCCGTCAACTGCACGCAAAAGACTCGGCAGATACCGAGTCTTTTTTGTTCCACTTCAAACCATATCTTCGATCTTCCTTGTCCTCCAAATCCAAAAGATCAAACGCTTGATATCCGATCACCATTTGGGTTTAAGAATTTCAAAAGGAAGTATGAAAAATATATGAATTGCTCAAGGAAGCCTTGCAACCTCATCCCAATATTGTTATAATGTAGGAAATAGTTATTATATGCTTTCTGGCTCTTCAGTCACACATGACTGCATACAATAAATAGAGCAGAAAATATACGAAAGGGAGATGTCCATATGAAGAAAAGAGTAAGAATAATTGTTACACTGGCTTTGTCCTGTGTATGCCTTACATTATCAGGGTGCGGCAAACGAGTAAAACAGCAGTCTGTTACAGAGAGTGAATCACAGACTCAGACCGAAACACAGACCCAGACAGTAACCGAGAAACAGACCGAAAAGCAAACTGAAAAACAGACCGAAAAACAGACTGAAAAGCAGACTGAGACCGAAATACAGCCTCTTACAGATGAAAACGGCGAGACAGAACCTACCAGTTGGGACATCAGTGGAACCATCCAGGAGGTTTCTGCGAATAGATTGACGATCGAAACACTTTTGGGAAATACTTATACCTTCCCTATCTCCTCCTCCACTTCCATCGCTGACAATGCGACTTTGAAGGCAGGCGATTCGATCACACTTCACTACGACGGAAATATCGATGACCGTCTGAGCATTCAGACTGGTAAAGTGACAACGATCTCCGTCACAAACGAATAAGCAAAGTACGCAGAAATCCCTCTGTGCCTTCCAGAGTGCATCGCACTCACTGGCGCAGAGGGATTTTTGATTCCAAAAAGAGCTGCCATGAAAGAATCTTTCACAACAGCTCTCTGTTTTCTGTATGAATCCAATTTTTCTGCAAAATGGTGTTGTTTTTTTCTGCGAGCATTAAGCTAATTTGCTCTTTGCCAGCTCTGCCAGTGTTGCAAAACCTTCTGCATCGTTGATAGCCATGTCTGCAAGGATTTTTCTGTTCATCTCAACGCCTGCTAATTTCAGACCATACATAAATTTGCTGTAAGAAAGACCGTTCATTCTTGCTGCTGCGTTGATACGTGCGATCCAAAGCTGTCTGAACTGACGCTTTTTCTCTTTTCTTCCTGCGTAGGAGCTTGTCAGAGCTCTCATGACAGACTGTTTTGCTACACGATACTGTTTGGATCTTGCTCCTCTGTATCCTTTTGCCAGTTTTAATACTCTATTATGTCTCTTTTTAGCGCCTAAACCGCCTTTAATTCTTGCCATGTCTTATATCCTCCTTCGCCTACTCTTATAAATAAGGTAAAATCTTCTTCATGTTCTTAACGTTTGTCACGTCAGTCATGGTTGCTTTTCTCAGGTTTCTCTTTCTCTTTGTAGATTTCTTGGTTAAGATATGGCTCTTGTAAGCTTTATTTCTTTTCAGCTGTCCTGTACCTGTTTTTTTGAAGCGCTTTGCTGCTGCTCTGCTTGTTTTAATTTTTGGCATTGTGTGTTTCCTCCTTAATTTTAGACTGTGTAAAAACCTGAATATGTCAAGTTTTTCTCTTATCAACCAAATAACGCCTTAGCGCTTTTCAGTTAAAAACATCGTAATATTTCTGCCTTCTAATTTTGCTGGTTTCTCTACAACCGCAACATCTTTCAGCTGTTCTGCGAAATCATCCAAAATATGTTTGGTGCTCTGCATGTGAGCCATCTCACGTCCTCTGAAACGCAAAGCTACCTTCACTTTGTTTCCTTTTTCCAGGAACTTTCTCGCTGCTGCCACTTTCGTGTTTAAATCATTGCTGTCAATGTTTGGGGACAGACGCACTTCCTTAACCTCAATGGTTTTCTGTTTTTTCTTAGCTTCTTTTTCTTTTCTTGCCAGTTCATATCGATATTTTCCATAATCGATAATCTTGCAAACCGGCGGTTTTGCTGCTGGAGCAATCTTTACCAGATCCAATTCTGCTTCTTTTGCCAGTTTCATCGCATCACGCGCGGACATAATTCCCAACTGCTCTCCGTTTTCTCCAATCACACGGATTTCTTTGTCTCTGATCTGCTCGTTAATCATTAATTCGCTAATAGTAGTGCACCTCCATATTGACCTGAACTTCTTTACTACAAAAAAAGTGGATAGTCAGACTATCCACCAGTATATGCAAAAACTGCAAACCCATTGCGCATTTTTTTCATCACTATAAACCATTAGTCACCACTGTGCTAAGGTGAGAGCGGATACTCTGCTTTCTTTTTCTCACAACACATCCACTATAGCACAATGGTGACTTTGTGTCAATACTTTTTATGATATTTTATTAAATGCATAGCCGTAGGCATTCATGATCGTCGTGATGGATGACTTCACATAAAAGGCTTTGTTTGGATAGACATTTCCTCTGTAGCTCCATGCTGACGAAGCATCAATAATCGTTCCGGCAGGTGATATTCTTCCTTTGTATACTTCAATATGAAGATGAACAGCATATGTATTTGGTCCTGCAGGTCCTGTTCCTCCAAGTACATAGAAGGACTCTCCCTGTTTAAAGCTTCTTCCAAGCAGAGACGTCGCATTCTTTCCATGCATGAAGATCACAGTCATGTAATCACATGTTCCGTCCGCATATCTCACCTTGTTGTCACTCTGGAACCAGATCGTTCCCCATGTCGACTCTGCCGCAACCACTCGGCCATCAAATGGCGCAAATGCCTGGGCACCTGTGATCGGGCTGATGACACAGTCAAACGCGTTCTTTGTCTGATGCGAATAGCTGTCATAAGCTCCCTGTGTGATATAAACCTGAGATAACGGCCAGATTGCATACTCGGCGCCTTCCACAACGCTGAAAGTACGATTGATCAACGTCAATCTATTTCCCGACTCATCTCTGGCTGCCACGACATATTTATAAGATCCGACAGGCAGACCGGCAATATCCATCGCCTCGTTCACTTCCGTGCCAATCGTATAGCTCTTTTTCTCCTGGAAAATGTTTTTCTTTCTTACCGTGACATTTGTCGAAGTATCGATGATTGTGAAGGCAAGGCTCACTACATTATAATTTGAGCTGATCGTACCTTCCAGTTTAAACTCTGTTCCATATACTACGCTGATTGGATAATGCGGATTAGAGATCGCCAGTTTGGAAGCGGTATCCTTCACAGTGAAGGTCTTATCTAAGATAAACTTCGCTGCACCAGAGGCATCTTTTGCAAAAATCATATAGCGGTATGTACCTTCAGCCAGGGCATTAAATTTCATCGCATTGTCAACTGCCGCCCCTATCGTGTACGGATTGCTCGGATTCGGGACTACAATCTTATAATATAACTTGCTCAAATCAGTCGAACGGATAACAACAGCAACCTCATTAATCTTATAATTCGATTTTACTATTCCTGTGACGGAAAATCCTTCTCCCAGCTCAAGCGTCGTCGGATAGGTAGGTGAGACAATTCTCAGTGTACTTGCTCCCACATTGACAGGCTGTCCTGTCGTTGTGACGCTGAACGGCTCGTCCAGAATATATTTCGCTGTCCCTGAAGCGTCCTTCGCATAGATCATGTAGCGATAATTTCCTGTCTGCAGACTGCTAAATTTCATCGCATTATTGATCTCTGTGGAAATCTCATATGGGTTGCGTGGATTATTGACGATAACTTTATAGTACAGCTGACTCTTGTCCGAAGAACGGATCACACAGGAAACCTGTTTGATTGCATAATTACATTTTACGGTTCCCTGCAGGTTAAACGAAGCTCCTACCTTCAGCGTACTAGGATAGGTTGCACCGACAACGCGCAGCGTACTCGGCGCTATGACTGATGTCTGCCCTGTCGCTGTCACGCTGAATGTTTTATCTAAAATAAACTTTGCTGCGCCGGAGGCATCCTTTGCATAAACCATGTAACGATATGTCCCAATTGCCAGAGTATCAAACTTCATCGCATTGTCAACTGCCGTGCCCAATGTATACGGATTGCTCGGATTGTTTACTACAATCTTGCAGTATAACTTGCTCAGGTCCGTTGAGCGAATAACGACTGAGACTTCGTTGATTTTATAGTTGCTCTTTACAATACCCCCGACCGTAAAGGATTGTCCCTGTTTTAAGACAGTCGGATAGGTTGCACTCGTGATGCGAAGTGTGGTTGCCTCCGCCGCTTCTGTCTTCGTTGGAATCACTACCCCAACAAGAAAGATCAAGATCAGACAGATCAATGATTTACGTAAATGTTTCATTTTTTCCTCCTTTTTTTTATTTGTATTTCGTTTATTACATTTCTATTAACTTTTTATTTATTATAACGAATTTTTTTCAAGAAATCAACCTATGATGCGAAAATGAACAAAAAAAATAATAGAGGTCAACTTTTCCCAGCTGACCTCTATCTCCTATGCTTTTAATTTTCTTTTACAAAAGTCTGACACGCTGTCTGATCGCAGTGACATGCATTGGCACCGGAAATATCGACTCGATCTGCATTGCATATGCGATCTTCGTTGTACGTGCAATGGCATGCCTTACAATCGATCTGAATCTTCTGCGAAGGTGTTCCCATCGAACTCTTTGCGCTTTCCTGGCGGCGTTCTACAAAACTGTCACAGCACGTCTCATCTTTGCGTGTGGCAGTTTCGCCTCCCACCTGGATATCCCCTTTACAGCAGTACATCGCTTCATTGTAGACACATCCCTGAGCGGAACAAACTAAATATGGCATTATAAAATCTCCTTTCTCTGACATCTTCTCGTTCCATGAAGGCACGAGAATCTTGATCTGTCCTCAATAGTATGTGCCATTTTCTTTTTTCTATACCCTCTGTGCATACCACGTTCCCATTCGGCATCTTACAAAATCCCCGGTCAAGATACCCACATTCAGAGCAAACGGTAACATGGACATTCGCAACGAATACACTTTCGCACAGTAATCTTCTCCTCATTCCAGCTCTGCCTTTTTATATATTTCCTACGATTTTGTCTTTGATGACAGCGAAGCACTCTCTGACCAGATAATTGACTTCCATAATCATATCCCCTTTCGCCGGAACACCCTGGATATTCGTACAGCCCAGCTTTTTGCCAATTGATATCCCGCGGAAAACATGAAAATCATTGGTCACAACACCGACCGATGCCCCATAATCTTTGATGATTTCCATGCTGAACTGCATATTCTCTTTTGTGCTTGTCGAGCGCTCTTCCATCAAAATCCGCTCTGGCTCAATTCCCTGCTCTTCCAGGTAACGCCTCATCGCCTCAGCTTCTGTGATATCCTCTCCTTTTCCCTTTCCTCCGGACACCACCACTTTCGTCTCAGGATTTTCTTTTAAATATTGTTGTGCACGCTCTAATCTTTTATACAGAGCACGACTCGGTGTCTCACCTCTGACATGCGCGCCGAGCACGATCAGATAGTCCAGCCCCGAATCCGGTTTTTGCACCATCCCGCTGAAGATAAATGCCTCCACCACAACAAATACTGTCACGACCACAATCAGACACGCCGCTACTGCCTTTTTCAAAAACGACGGTATGACAAGATTCTGAAAAATCCCATATTTTTCCTGTGCCCAGAAGGCTCCAAAAACGCATAGGAAAAAAATTCCTGCCGCCAGCCAGATCTTTATAAAATTTGAAGAGTTGCCGGCATAACTTGCAATCACCACATAATATGCCAGACACACAATTGCCAAAATCAAGAACACTACTTTCACGCTTTTTCTCCTCCTATTTTTTTCCGGTTCCCCTCCCATATACTTCCTCCTTCGATTTTCCCTCCAAAAAACAAAAACTGCTGTATCCAAATATTTTCGACACAGCAGCTTTCTCCTTTGTTTTATTTTCCGCAGCAGTATTTATATTTCTTTCCGCTTCCGCATGGACATGGATCGTTACGTCCGATCTTTTTACCTTTTACGACCGTATTCGCCTTCTTTGCCTCTCTGTAAAGCTCTTTTCTCTTTTCCTCTGTGAAGATCTCTTTCCACATCGGAAGCTCATACAGCCAATCTGCTTTTGCGTCCACCATGTTCTTATAAAGCAGCTCCTTGTCAAAGGCTAAATTTACTCTGGTATTTTCATCCATCTCTTCGATTGGATTTTTTACCTTCAAACTGTCGTCGATTCCATCGAGGAAACCTACCATCGTCAGCACCGGAATGCCGTATTTGTCAGCCAGCTCTTTGACTGTTCCTGAAACCACTTCATCTGGATTTGACAGCAGCTGTTCGTAGATTCCTTTTTCTACCATAAAATAATCTGTCCAGAATTTCTGAAGCTGTCTTTTATCTGCCTTTTGAGAGTACGCAATGTCTCTCCACTCCTGTAATAAACTCATTTTTGATACCATCCTTTATTTATTCTCTATTGTGAACTGTCCGATGTTCCAATCGCCGGGCATCGATATGTGACACCAAGGGCGTTCCATAGCGGGTCGTTCTTGCACCCCTTCGCAGGCAAGCGAGCGTCTGTCTTTTGGCGCTCTAAGCGCTTACCATATAGAATACGTATAGTATATACCATTTCTTCTGTTTTTTCAAAAGATTTTTCAAATTTAATAAAATTATCCCGTTTTTTTTGCATACTTTTTTCAGAACCGTCAATACTATCATTAATCTCAGAGAGAGAGGAAACAAAATTCCTCCTCAAAGAGAGATTTTCTTCATTGGGATCCCCCTCCCAATTGTTGTAAAATATTACAAAAGAGAAACGATTACTTATCCTCCCCTTTAGACCCCGTAGATACCCGGAGATCCGCGTATCTACGGGGTTATTATGTGATTTTCTTTTTCTAATTTGCAAAATATTGATAAGTCACAGAGGAAAGCTGCCAGAAACAGGATGCATTGTAGGAGTAGGTCGATGACATGACGCAGATGATATAGTCATGCCCCTGATTGTTAAACACGATCATCGCATCGTTATGGTTCGGGTCCGCATCCCCTGATTTGCTCGCGCTCACCACGCCTGCTGGAAGGCCTGCCGGCAATTTCCCGAGAACTTGCTGCTGCTTCAGAAGATCCATCATCTTATCACTGTAAGTCTGAGAGATCAGCTTGCCGCGATAGATCATCTCCATGATTTTTCCCATATCCTCCGCTGTTGTAAAGTTCGACAGACCTGTGCCATCCCCCACTGAGCCCATCGCCGAAGGTGTCAGAGAATGATGTGCCTCTGTGTTGTAGATGCCGTTGCTCTTTAAGAACTGATTCACTCTCTGACATCCCAGACCGAGAGTTCCATCGCCCGCTGCAACCATCAGACGATTGTAACAGTCATTTACGCTGAGTGTGACCATGTAGTACAAGTCACTGTACATACTGCTCTCATCCAGGTGACCTGTGCTGATCTCATTGTAGATCCCTGCCATAGTAAACAACTTGATTACGCTGGCTGGATACATCTGCTGGATGTTGATGCTGAAAGACTGATTTGTCTGTAAATCTTTGACATAGACAGACCAGGTTCCATCGTACCCTGCAATCAGATTTTCAATCTGTTTTTTCAGATCATCGAGGTTGTTTCTCTTGTAAGATATCAGTTCGACCTTACGCCCGTCTTTTCCGACATATTGCCGGTCTGGAGTAAATTTGTTGTAAGCGACACTTCCGTCACTCTGAAGATAATATCCCTCATACCAACAATTTGTCTTAAAAGAACCATCCGAAGGGTTCGCATAATATTTTTTGTTATTATACGTAATCCATCCCGTCTGAAGCCTTCCGCTGCTGTCACAGTAATAAATTTTCCCACTCAATTTAAACATACCGGTGACGCGGTGTCCCGCACGGTTCACATAGTATTTCTGACCATTGTAGGAAATCCATTGGCTGATCTTCATCGCTCCGTCCCCGCTTGTGCCCAGATAATAATAATATCCGTTGATCTTCTGGAAATTATATAATCTCGCTCCATCTACACGGCTGCAAAAATATTTCTTGTCCTGGTAAGAGATCCAGCCTACCACCGGGTTCCCCTTTGCATTGATATAATACGTTTTCCCGTCTGCCTGAAACCAGCCCGCCGTCTTCCAGGAAGAAGCATTTTTGTAATACCATTTTCCATCGCTAGTATTCAGCTCAAAATATTTTGTCGTCATCTTCACATTCGAGTTGGCAATAGTCGCCGCCGACACTTGTCTCTGAGGAAATGCCGAAATACAGATCATAAACATGAAAAATATCAGCACTTTCCTCCATTTTTTTCTCTTTTCTTCCATCAATACTCCTCCTTTTTCTGCAACAGCTTTGCTGCTTCAGCGCCTTCACTCGCTTTCCTCTATCTGCCGCTGTGCTGTTTTTTGCCTGGATCCGTCGAACAGATACTATATTTCTTTTATTATACTGTCTTTTTCCCAGGATAGCAAGAACTGCTGCCTTTTTCGTGTCTGAAAATCACATTTTTCTCCGTAAAAATATGCCCCGTTCACAGCAGGTCTTTTCAACTTTCGTGCCGTGAATCGGGGCATATATTATGTCAGCGTATCATTTCAATCCGCTTCACTTTTTTGCTTTGACCAGATATCTGTCCGCTCTTTTGTCACGCTGGCTTTCTATGCTCTCTTTCTCTTCTTTGCCAGAACCACGATCAGAGCTCCCGCACAAATCATCATCACTATGGAGCTCATCATTGTAGATGCCATCGCGTCTCCTGTCTTCACAGAAGAGTTCGGTCCATACATCAGATAATCTGCATCATTGGCTGCCAGCATAAAGCTTCCCAGATCTGTGACATTGACCACAATCTTTCCATTGCTTGCAACCGGTGTGAACACTTCAAATGTGCCATCTGTCTTCTTGTGGATCACTGTGAGTGTCTTGCCATTATATCCCTCATTGACTGCAAAGGTCAGAACCATATTTCCAGTAAATGTTCCGTCTATGATAGAGATATCAAATGCATTGATTGGCTTTTTGCCAGTCATAGCAGGCAATTTTTTGAGTTCCTCATATGTCTTGTTTCCAGGTGTCAATGTCACAACCCAAAGTCTCGGCGATCCGTTAAAGTATCCGGATAACATTACCCCTGACTCTTTGTCATCAAAGATCATAGGAATTGCATTCTGTGTCCATCTCGCATAGACAACCTTATCTCCGGAATCACGAGAGCTGATCACTTCTACCTTGGTTCCTCCTGTCATGGATGTGTACCATCCGAGGAAATTGTATCCTTCTCTCTGATAAGGAGCAATCGATGGCATAATCATTCCACTGCCATATACGTAAGATTTATAATTATCATAGTAAGAACTCAGATTTGTGATCTCACTTCCATCCTCATCCAGATAGATAACATTATAAGTCAAAACTGGATTCTCATTTTTCTCAAATGAAACACCAATCGTGTGGTTTGCAGCCACGTTGCTGAAGGTGTAAAGTCCTGTATTCTGTACCTGTTTGAGACTGTCTCCGGTCAGCTCGATTCCATCGATCTTTACCACAGCCAGATGGTATCCCGCTTCTGTCTGAATCTGATAAGTCTGGCTTGCACCTTTCTGAACTTGAATGGTTCCGGAAGGTGTGATGCTTCCATGCTCACCTGCATACGACTGAATCGTGTAGGTTGTCACCGGCACTGCAATCTTTGTGAATCCTACTGCAATGCTGTGGTCTTTTGTCACATCATAGAAAGTATATGCCTGGGTTTTCTGAACTCTTTCCAATGCGGTTCCTGTCAGGCGTACACCGTCAATCATGACACTGGCAACGCGGTATCCCTTGTCAGGTATGATAATATAAGTCTGGTTATCTTCATCCAGAACGGTGGTCGCTCCAAGAGGCGAGATCGTTCCGTTTGACCCTGCGCTTGAAATAATCGTGTGGTAGATCACCGGTGCTCCGTTTTTCTCAAAGAGAACCTGGATCGTGTGATCTTTATTTACATTTACAAAAGTATATTTTCCTGTATTTACAATATAGGCAAGCTCATCGCCGATGATTCTGATACCATCCACAATGACATCGGAAATATGATAGTCGGACTCGCTTGTGATCGTATAGACTGCAGTAGCGCCCTCCTCGACAGTAATCGTGCCGCTCGGAGAAATACTTCCGTGTGATCCAGCGCTGGATTTGATTGTGTACGTTCTCACTGGCTGACTGTCTGCTGCAAAAGTAACTTCGAGTTTATGATCCTCTGTCACATTTTCGAATGTATAAGTCTTCTCTGTTCTCACCTTTGCGAGCTCATCGCCTGTCAGTTCCACTCCATCCACCTTTACACTATCAATGTGATATCCTGAATTTGGCTGAATATCAAAGCGGATCAAATCACCGGATGTGACAGACTGTTCTCCCAGTGGAGAAATCGTTCCGTTTGCACCTGCCACGGATGTCACCGTGTAGGAAGCCGGCTGATCTGCCTGGAATTTTGCCACGATGCTGTGATTTGCGGAAACCTTTCCAAATGTAAACTGCTTTGTTCCATCCTCTGGACCATCGTCCAATTCTTCCGGCAACATCTCAATCCCGTCGATCTCAACGGATAAGATGCTATATCCTGCACTTGGTGTGATGATAAAGGTCTGATCTTCGTCTGCTTTTACTTCCACTTTGCCGGAAGGATCGATCGTTCCACCTTCTCTCGACTCTGCCTGGATGATGTAGATGTTCTCAGATGGCTGCTCCTGCTCGAAAACAGCGTAGATCTCTCCGTCGCTCTCCACAGAATCAAACGTGTAAATTTTGCTCTTCTCCTCCAAGCCATTTGGCAGGGAATCTGCCGAATATTCTACACTATCTGCCACAACAGTTGCTACTTTATATCCTGCATTCGGCGTTATTGTGAAAGTACAGCTATTTCCTGCCACAACTTCCACATACCCTTCTGCATCGCCCGCGGGGCTGATCGTTCCATTCTCACTCTGAATTACATGAATTCTATGAGAATCCGAAGGTGCCTCAGTAAACTCTGCCATGATCACATGATCTCCCTGAGCCTGGCTGAAAGTATAGACTTTTCCTTTTCCGTCCGCAGTGTCCGGAAGCAAATCCAGATCAATCGGGCTGGTATCAATCACTAAACTGCTGATATAGTAGTTGTCACTCGGAACAATTTCAAAAGAAACATCCTCCGCTGTCTCTCCTGTCACATAATAATTGTTGTCCTCTGCAAGTTCACCCGATGGACTGATTGTTCCATTGGATCCTGTCACAACCTGAATTCTGTAGGCATTCTGAATAATCTGAACTTCTGCGAATTCTGCTGTGATACTGTGGTCTCCTTCAACCTGACTGAAAGTATAAATTTTCCCTTTTTCGTCTTCCGTATTGTAGAGTCCTGACAATTCTACTGCTGTTCCG
This sequence comes from Robinsoniella sp., assembly GCA_022788205.1. Classification (GTDB taxonomy): domain Bacteria; phylum Bacillota; class Clostridia; order Lachnospirales; family Lachnospiraceae; genus JAGZHZ01. Next base: position 25,576 of record JALEVQ010000098.1, read on the forward strand.
TCTACTGTGATACTCTTAATCGAATAATTATCATTTGGAACGATTGTAAAGGAAACATCTTCCGCCGTTTCTCCTGTCACATAATAATTGTTGTCCTCTGCAAGTTCGCCTGATGGACTGATCGTTCCGTTTTCGCCTTGAATAACCTGAATTTTATGTGGAATAGAAGGTGTTGAATTTTCTGCAAATTCTGCTGCGATACTGTGGGTTCCCTCTGCCATCCTAAAAGTATACATTTTTCCTTTTCCATCTTCTGTATCTGCAAGCGTCGAAACATCCACTGCTTCTCCATCTACTGTGAGACTGGCAATATAGCAGTTGTCATATGGGACAACAGAAAAGGTAACGTCATCTATGTTCTGTCCCGTCACATAATAATTATTGTCATCTGAGAGTGTTCCTTCCGGTACAATCCTTCCATTGTTGCCTGAGATAACCTGAATTCTGTAGGCTTCACTCACCGGAATAGAAGAGGACTCTTTCGGCAAAAATGCTGCATCGATAGAATGTGTCCCCGTCAATCCATAAAACGTATATTTTTTCTGCCCTTCCTGCTCTCCATCAGGAAGTGTACTTACATCAATCTGAACAAAATCGGCAACCAGACCAGAGAGCACATATCCCTCTGCTGGAGTGATCACGAAAGTGACATCGCTGCCGCTTTCCACAGAATAGATAGAAGGTTTTTCTTCACTGCTCCATCCTTCTGGAAGGATAGAACCATTCTCATTCTGTGTAATCTCTACTCTTGCCTCGTCAATCACAGTAACCTCAGAAACATCCCCGCTGCTTTCCTCCGGAATCACCAAAGTTTCTGTCGTCCAGCTGTCCCATTCTGCTGAACCTGCCGTTTCGGCTTCCGTTGTATCCTGCCATGGGTCTGTTGTCTCTGCCTCTGTCATATCCTGCCATGGGTCTGTTGTCTCTGCCTCTGTCATATCCTGCCATGGATCGGTTGTCTCTGCCTCTGTCATATCCTGCCACGGATCGATTGTCTCTGCCTCTGTCATATCCTGCCATGGGTCTGTTGTCTCAGATTCTCCCTCAGAAGGATCTTCCATTCCGCTTGTCGCAACCACATTTCCCATTACATCCTTGACTTCTGTTGAAACCTTCTGTGTCTCTTCTTTGAAAGTGATGGTCACTGTTGCATCATCAACCGGCACTTCCACAACGCTTCCTTCTGCATAGAAATCCATCGTCGAATGATCTTTGCTGATCTTGAAAGAATATGTTCCCATCGGAATGTGTTTATATTCCAACTTGAACGTTCCGATCTCCCAGTCGTCTTCCGCCATATCATTTTGATATGCCTCCGGATCCTGCTCTTTTTCACAAAGCTTCTCCGGTCCTACCACTGTGTAAGTGTGACCGCTCACAGACAGCTCTGCTCCAAAAATAATCTCCACTGTCTGATTGCCGCTAACCCAGAAATCATACTGATCCATGCTGTCAGCCCATGCGGTCTCTTCCGCTGAAATCGGGTTGCCATCCACCTTGATCTGTGCCACCTTGTAGTTATGATCCGGCATCATTGCAATGCTCAGCACCGAATCTGACAAGACAGCCTGTTCTCCCTCCGGTGATATACTTCCTTTTCCTTTTTTCTCTACACGTACCGTGTACTGCTCCTGTCCCAGTATCTCCCCTGCGCTGTTTAGATCACCTTCTGCCGAAGCTTCTCCTATATAGCCTTCCTCTCCGGCCAAAACTGTGACATTCAGTGATGTAAACAAAAAGATCACTGCCATAAGACAAGAAAGTGTTCTCTTCCATATTCCTTTCATAACAACACCTCCTACTTTTTTTTTTATTTTATCATATCATTTATCAACAATCAATGAAGCTTTTCTTAAGATCTTTTTTGAAATCTCTTACTTCGACCCAAAAAATCAAAAAAAGAGCCAAAAAACACTTCTTTTCTCCAAAGAAGTATCTTTTGACTCCTCTTTCTAACCCTTAAAGCTCTCTACAGTGAGAAGCTTATTTTTCTTTTTTTCTGGAAATTGCATAGTAGGCCAGTGCCACACTGATTCCGCCGACCATATTTCCCAAGGTAACAGTGGCAAGATTATAGATATACCCGCCAAGGCTGATCGAATCTGCCATTTCACCTGGATTCATCATTCCCACTGCCATCAGTGACATATTTGCGATGCTGTGCTCAAATCCACAGTATACGAATGTCATGATACACATAATGATGATGACCAATTTTCCTGATTCCGATTTCATCTTTGTGGCAGACCATACAGCGACACACACCAGAATATTACACAGAATTCCTCTTACAAATAATGGCAAAAACGGAACACTCATCTTTGTCGCCGTTGCATTCGCCACAAATGTGCCGATTGCCGTTCCCGCTGCCGGAAGTTTTGTCAGATGATACAAAAATGCTGCCAGCACAGAGCCAACCAGGTTTCCGATATAGCATACTATCCAGAGTTTGATTGCATCTGCCCATGTGATCGTCTTCTTCACAGCAGCTGCCGTCATCACCAGATTATTTCCAGTGAACAATTCTGCTCCAGCCATAACGACAAAACTCAGCGCAACCGAAAACACAAGACTTCCCACCAGTTTCGCTGACTGAAGTCCGCTTAATCCTCCATTTGCTGTACTCATCACGATACTTCCGAATGCAATGTAAAAACCTGCTACAATCGACGCGATAAAATACCCCAATGGATTATTTTTCAATAAGTTTACTTTTGCTTTTCCAGCATTAGAAAGTGCATTAAATTCATCCTGAAACATATAGGTACACCCCTCGATACTTTTTCTTCTTTATTTTATGCGAGATATTCTCTGTTTTTCGTGTCTAAACCATCCGCGGGAAAGTAGGAATCTTTCTCTTAGAACAGTCCAGAAATCTTTCCTGTCTCATCTACATCGATTCTCTCTGCTGCTGGTACTTTTGGCAGTCCTGGCATTGTCATGATTTCTCCTGTCAATGCTACGATAAAGCCTGCTCCTGCAGAGATCTTCAGATTTCTTACCGTGATTTCAAATCCTTTTGGTGCGCCCAGTTTTGTCTGGTCATCTGTGAAGCTGTACTGTGTCTTTGCCACACAGATCGGGCAGTTGCCAAATCCAAGTGCCTCTAACTCTTTTGCCTGCTTCTGTGCGTTTGCTGTCAGGACAACGCGGTCTGCATGGTAAATCTTCGTAGCGATCGCATTTAATTTGTCCTCGATGCTTCCTTCCAGCTCATAGGAGAAGTGGAAGTCGCTTGGCTCTTCTACCAGACGAATCACGTCCTCAGCCAGCTTCAGTCCGCCTTCGCCGCCTTTTGCCCATACCTCAGACAGTGCTACGTTTACGCCCAGCTCTTTACATTTTTCCTCTACCAGATCCAGCTCTGCTTTTGTATCAGTTGGG